>JBFMDZ010000011.1 GCA_040753555.1 bacterium | reverse complement strand
TCCCCTTCTTTAATATCGGCAGATTTGGTATTTTTCTTAAATATTTCTTTTCTTTTTGTTTTTTTAACAATAATCCATTTTATCTTATTGTTTATATAGATTTGTAAAAAGTTGGGGAAGTTCTGAATTATGTCAATAAAACTTGACAGAAAAAACAGGTATTTGTCATAATAAAATGGATGGAAAAGGAGATTTACGATTATGACTTTAGAAATCCACAAAGGCTAACAAAGGATAATATTATTAGCCTAAAAACAATCTATAGTGAGTTTTCTAAAAAAATAGGAGCTTGGCTTTCTAATAGATTACAAGAAGAAATTACAATAGAAACAGAGGATTCTTTACAAACAGATTATTCAAAGTTTATCTCAAAATACCCATACCCAACAATACTCGGTTTAATCTCCCAAAATCCACTTACATTAAATTCTATAATTGGAATAAAACCAAGCTTTGCATTTTACCTAATTGAAAAATTTTTAGGAGGAAAGGGAGAAGGGGTTGAGATAAATAGGGAGATAACAAGCGTTGAAAAAGAGGTTCTTAAAAAAGTGCTGGATGAGTTTATAAATGTCCTTAAACAAGCCTGGATTGGTGTTTGTGAGATAGATTTTAAATTAGAGGACATAGCAACAAACCCCCTTTCCCTTAAGGCTATATCTTTAAACGAGATTGTAATAAAAACAGGCTTTAAAATAAGAATAAAGGAAAGGGAAGAAAATTTCTCTTTGTGTCTTCCATTTATAAGCATTGAACCATACCTTGATAGACTAACAACAAAACCAAAAAAGGAAAAAAAGGAAGCGGAAACGGCTTCTGCAACAATTGAATTTATCCCAATTCCCGTTGTCGCCCTTCTTGGAAAAACAAAATTAACAATGGCTGATGTCCTAAATCTCTCCTGCGGTGATGTCCTAAAGCTTCCAGCAAGGGTTTCTGATGGTGTTGTTTTATGTGCAGGAGGAAAGGAAAGATTTATTGCAACCCCTGGCGTATCAGGAGGAAATATGGCTGTCCAAATAAGAAAGGTCATGAAGGAGGAAGGAAACGAATCTACTTGAAAGAATAAATAGTCCAGAAGACCTTAAGGGTTTAAGGATAGATGAGCTTCCTGAACTAGCCTCTAACATAAGAGACTTAATTATAGAAACCACATCAAAAACAGGTGGCCATTTAGCCTCATCATTTGGCGTTGTTGAACTGACGCTTGCCCTTCATTATGTATTCTCATTTTCAAAGGATAGACTTATCTGGGATGTTGGGCATCAAAGCTATGTTCATAAGATATTGACAGGCAGACGGAATAAATTTTCAACCCTGCGTCAGCTTGGTGGAATATCTGGCTTTCCAAAGACCTCTGAGAGCATTTATGACGCATTTGACACAGGACATGCCTCTACATCTATATCAATTGCTTTAGGAATGGCTATTGCAAGAGACCTTAAAGGAGAAAATGAAAAAATTGTTGCTGTAATAGGCGACGGTGCAATTGGAGGAGGATTGAGCTTTGAAGCATTAAACCATGCAGGACAGGAAAAAAGGGATCTGCTTGTTATTCTAAATAGCAATGAGATGTCTATTTCAAAGACCCAAGGAGCCCTTTCTAAATACCTTAACAGGCTTATCACCCTTCCTATTTATATAAAATTTAGGGCTGATATGAATGAGCTTATAAAGAAGCTTCCATTGGGAAAAAAGGCAATTAAGGTTTCACAAAAAATAGAGGAGGGGATAAAGGCAATGATTGTCCCTGGCATTTTATTTGAGGAGCTTGGTTTTAAATACATTGGCCCTATAGATGGCCATAATATAGAGCTTTTGATAAAAACCCTAAAGAACATAAAGGAGCATAAGGGGCCTATTCTCCTTCATATCATTACAAAAAAGGGAAAAGGTTATAAGCCAGCAGAGGAAAACCCAGAATGGTTTCATGGGACATCAGCGTTTGATATTAAAACAGGAATGCCTTTGATAAAACAAGAGCAAAAAACATATTCCAAAGCCTTTGGTGAGATTATATTAGACCTTGCAAGGAAAGATGAAAAAATTGTTATAATTACAGCCGCAATGTCTGATGGATGTGGTATTTCAAATTTCTTTAAAGAATTGCCGAAAAGGGCATTTGATGTTGGAATATGCGAGGAGCATGCTGTAACAATGGCAGGAGCGATGGCAAAATCACATCTTAAACCATTTGTCTGCATTTACTCAACATTCTTACAAAGGGCTTATGACCAGATAATCCATGATGTCTGCATTCAAAATCTGCCTGTTACATTTATTGTTGATAGGGCTGGGATTGTTGGTCAAGATGGAGAGACACATCAGGGGCTATTTGATATTTCATACCTTTCATCCTGTCCAAATATGGTTTTATCCTCACCAAGAAATTTAGATGAGCTAGGAAGGCTTATAAAAACAGCATTAGAATATAATGGCCCCTTTGCTATTCGCTATCCAAGGGGGGTTTCTCAAGGTGATTATGATTTAACCTTTCCTCCTTTTGATATAGGAGAAGGAGAAATAATAGAGGAGGGAAAAGATGCTCTTATTCTTGCAATTGGCTCTATGGTAGACCCTGCAATGGATGCAATTCTTAAATTAAAAAAAGAGGGTATATCTTGTTCCCTTATAAATTGCCGCTTTATAAAGCCCCTTCCTGAAGGGCTTATCCTTAAAAATATAAGGGAGAAGGTAATAACCATTGAGGAGCATAATGTCTCCTGTGGATTTGGAGCAATAGTTGCAAGGTTTTTATCAGAAAAAGGAATAAATGTTTATTCCTTAGGCATTCCAGATAAATTTATAGAGGCAGGAAAAAGGGAAGAGCTTTTAGAAAAATATGGGCTTTCGGCAAGCAAAATAGCAAATTCAATAAGGAAGATAATATGTGTTTAGTTAATAAGTAAGAAGTGAGAAGTAAAATGAAAAATAATTTACTTCCCATTTCCCATTTGTTTAGGTATAATTTTTTCATAAAGCCCAATTAGGTCATTTAATCTTATAAGAAAAAGGCTAAATGCCATATTTAAGCTTGATGTTATTGGACTTACCTTTGAAGCAAAAGAATTCCTCCAGCAAACACCCACCTCTTTTATCTTGTATCCAAATTTCTTTGCAAGGAATAAAATTTCAACATCAAAGGCAAATCTATTTATTCTTCCTAATTCAAATATCCTCTTTGCGACACCTCCTTTAAAGAGCTTAAACCCACATTGGGTATCCTTAAATCCCTTTATCACAAATAGCCTTACAAATATATTAAATATCTTTCCCATCCTCTCCCTCCACCAGGGCTGACGAATAAGGATTTTAGATTCTAAAGATGCCCGAGAGCCTATAACAATATCGTTTTCCTTTATTTCTTCTAAAAGCCTTTCTACCTCCTCAATGGGTGTTGAAAGGTCGGCATCAGAAAATAAAATATATTCCCCTTTTGCTTCCATTACACCCCTTCTTACACTATATCCCTTTCCTATGTTTTTCTCATTCTTAAGGACAACTATATTTTCAAAATCCCTTAAACAAGAGATTGTTTTGTCTGTTGAACCATCATCAACAACGATTATTTCATAATTAAACCCCCTGTTTTTAAGATAATCTGTTATTTTTGACAGGGTTTGAGAGATTCTATTTTCCTCATTAAAACAAGGTATAACCACAGAGAGATATATCATTTCTCCTTTCTTTTTCTGTAAATATCTACAGAATAAAAGGATTGGACAAGCTCAAACTCAGGGTTTTGGCTAAGAAAATAGGATTGACCTATAGAGATAGATGTTGTAACAAACCAAACCTCCTTTTCCTTTAAATCTTCTGGATATAAAAGCCCTGCCTTTTTCTGCTGATATTTAGAAAGAGCCATTTCTACAGATTTTGCTTCAGGAATAACCCTGTTAATTCTATTTGGCCACCACCAGGCTTCATAAATGGTAAATCTTTTATCATCCTTAAGATACATAAAGAGATAATCAGAAGGACATCCCCAATCCGTGGGAAGGAAAAGAATAACTTTGTCTTTTACATTCTCTTTAAGGAATAAAAGGGCATCTTTGCTTCCAAAACCACAATAACCACTGATATTAGTAAATGGATTTTGAAGATTTTTTTCTCCATAAGGAAGATGAGCTTTGTCAAATGAAAAAACAAGAAAAAAATCTAAATAAAGACAGGGAAGAACAAGAAATGAGGAAATAAGCCATTTTGCCTTAAGGAATACTACAATCTCACCTAAAATGATAAATAAGGAAAGAAGGGCGAAAAGATAGTATCGAGTAAATGGGCTTGTTCCAATTAAAGCAATTACTGTCATTGGAAGGAGGCTAAAAACGCCAAGAAAAAGGTCTTTATTGGAATGATGGCGAAACATGCGATAAACAGCAAATAGCAAAAATGGAATGAAAAGATAGGGAAAGGAGAAATGAATATATTTACCAAGGGAAATAAAATTTCTTAGCCATATCTTTGGAGTTTCTAATGATAAATTAGAAAAAACAAAAAAGCTTTTATGGTGAAGGATAGAACCAGCTTCTGTAATAATTGGCTTTTGTGGAGAGAAAAAGTTAATTGAAATAAGGCTTGCTGCGACAACAAAGGCAAAAAGGAGATATAGCCATATACCAAGAGATTTTTGCTTTTTAAAGATAAAAATAGAAAGGAACGCAGGAAGAAAAAGAAACATCCCAGGGGATTTTGTCAAAAATGCACATCCTATACAAATGCCTATTCCCAAAGCCCAAACAATATGCCTTTTCTCCATTAAAAGAAGGGTAAAGAGCATTGTTAAGATAGCAAATGTTCCCAGCAGGGTATCCACCAAAGCCATACGGGAATAAAAAAGATGATAGGGTGAGAAGATGTAAAATAAAGCTGAGAAAATAGCACAATGCCAAGAAAAAAGAAGCATACTTAAGATGAATATAGCAATCAGGGTTAAGGATGAGGCAAGAACACTTACTAGCCTTCCGGCATAAACCGGGTCATTAAATAAGGGGATTGTAAGAAAGGCATTTAGCCACATAAAGAATGGCTGTTTTCCATCGGTATTAGGAACAAAGAGCCATTCTTTTGGATTCTCTTGTATAATTTGAGCCCATCTTATATATATTGCCTCATCACCAAAGAGGGGTTGCCTTGTAAGGTTTGGAAGGTGGGTTATAAAATGAAGGCACATAAGGAGAAAAAGGGAAATAAGGATTGTTTTTAAATTTGGCTTTTTAAAATTTAGGGCTTTATTTTTTTTCTTTTTCATAGCACTATTATACAGATTATAGCTACTCTAAAACAATAACAAGACTATTTTTAAAAGCAAAAAATGTTGACAGGTCATAAAAGGATTTTGTATTATTTAGATTATGAAAAAGTGTTTAATTTTTTTTCTTTTTTCTCTTCCTATATTTTCCGAGCTTTCAAAGAATGATATTGAGGAGATAAGAAAGATTGTAAGGGAGGAGGTGCAAAGAGAAGTTGGGGCATTAAGGCAGGAGATGAATCTTAAATTTGAAGCACAAGAGCAGAGATTTGAAGCTATAGATCAACGATTTGAAGCTGTAGATCAACGATTTGAAGCCTTAGACCAGAGATTTGAAGAGATAGACAAAAGATTTCACTTGCTTTATATTCTTCTTTCAAGTATAATAGGTTTTATGGGAATAATGGTTGGCTCTGTTCTATGGCTTGCAAAACAGGAAAGGCCTATGAGTATGAA
Organism: bacterium; assembly: GCA_040753555.1. Classification (NCBI taxonomy): domain Bacteria; species bacterium. The sequence goes on along the minus strand of JBFMDZ010000011.1, from coordinate 23,094 downwards.
ACATTATAAGGAGATAACAAAAAGGGAAGAATACCTTGAGAAAGAAATTTTTGAGTTAAAAGAAGCAATTGAGGAATTAAAGCCTGTTGTGGCATAAATGGAGGTGATGAATATGGGTTGTACTTCTTGTGATGAACCACCATAAATAATAGAGAGATAAACCTGATAGGCAAAGGAAATTTCTGTGAGATTCAGGATGCTGTCTGGCAACGGTAATCCTTTCGTTAGGTAGCCCGGTCTAGTGCCTATTTTGGTAAGTACCTTCCAAAGAAAGGGAAAAAGAGGAAAATTACCCAACGGAAGGTTGGGTTTTTTATTTTAAATGGAAGAGCTAATTGTAAAAATAAGGAGAGGGCTAAAGGAAAGCGTGAAAAGGAACAATGCCTCTTGCCTGCTCTTTTCTGGAGGGCTGGATACAAGCATTTTAGCTAGATTAAATCCCAAAATGAAGGCAATAACCATTAGTCTATCCTCTTTTGGAAAAGACAAGGAATATGCAGAAAGGGTGGCAAAGGAGTTAAATCTTAAGCATATAAATAAAATCATAGAGATTGGGGAGGCAATAAGCGCAATTCCAGAGGTAATAAAAATTCTAAAGTCCTTTGACCCTGCCATTCCCAATGATTTGGTTGTCTATTTTGGGCTTGGTTTGGCTAAAGAATTGGGTTTAAATAAAGTGGCTACCGGCGATGGAAGCGATGAATTGTTTGGGGGATATTCCTTTATGAAAGAGATAGACGATTTGGAAGGCTATATCAAAAGGATTTCAAAGACAATGAGCTTTAGCTCTAATGAAATGGGTAATTTTTTTGGGATTGAAATAATTCAGCCTTATATAGATAGGGAGATTGTAGATTTAGCCCTAAATATACCCATAGAATTTAAGATAAGAGAAGGACAGGGAAAGTGGATCTTAAGAAAGGCTTTTGAAAATAGCTTGCCAAAGGAGATTATCTGGCAGGATAAAAGGCCATTAGAATATGGCTCAGGAATGACAAAATTAAGAAAGATTATCAGCTTAAAGATTTCTGATGATGAATTTGAAGAAAAGAAAAGGTTTTATCCAATAAGGTTTTTGAATAAGGAGCATCTTTATTATTATGAGATTTACAGGAAAGAGATAGGAGAGATTCCTCAACCAAAGAATGGAGAGAAAAAATGCCCAGGTTGTGGAGCAGGGATGAAACATAGCGCCTTCCATTGTAAGATTTGTGGATATGTATTTTCTTAAAATTCCCCTTTGTTATCTTTTTGATATTGTCTTTGGAACACCTGAATGGCTTTTTCATCCAACAAGGACAATCGGTAAGCTGATAAAGGTTCTGGAGAAAAGATTAAGGGGAAATAGTGGTGCCTTAAGGGAAAAAATAAAAGGGGGTATACTTGTCTTTATAGTTGTTGGGGTAAGCGCGGTCGTAACATTTTTTTTGTTATATATTGCCAATAAATTAAATAGGGTATTTTATGAAATATTATGGGTCTATTTAGGTTATACTACCCTGGCAATAAAGGACTTAAGGGTTAAGGGAGAAGATATTTTAAAGGCATTAAAGAAAGAAAATTTAAGGCTAGCAAGAAAAAATCTTTCAAAGATTGTTTCTCGGGATACCAAGGATTTAGAAAAGGAGGGAATAATAAAATCCTGCATTGAAAGCATTGCAGAGAATATAAATGATGGGATAATCGCACCATTATTTTATTTATTTTTGGGAGGACCAATATTGGCAATGACCTACAAGGCAATAAATACCCTTGATTCAATGTTGGGATATAAAAATGAGAGATATCTCCATTTTGGCTTTGCCGCAGCAAGATTAGATGATCTATTCAATTTTATCCCAGCAAGGATTTCTGGATTTTTAATCTGCCTTTCTGGTTTCAACCTCCGGTCATTTAGGATAATGCTAAGGGATGGAAAGAATCACCCATCACCCAATGCTGGTATATCAAAGGCAAGCATCGCAGGGGTTTTGGGAATAAGGCTGGGTGGAAAGGTATCCTATGATGGAAAGGAGGAAATAAGACCATACATTGGCGAAGAGATAAATGAAATAGAGCAAGGCCTTATAAATAAAGCCTTAAACATAAGCTTTATCTGTTCATTCTTAATGCTCTGCTTGGGATTATTTTTTAAATGGCTAATTTAGAACACGGCGGTAATATTTATAAAATAGAGCGGGAATACAATAAAAAGGTAATCGATTTTAGCTCTAATATAAATCCATTTTTAAAAAAAGGGATTAAAAAAGAGATTATAAAAAATTTGGATAAAATATCTTGTTATCCTGATATAGAGCAGGATGAGCTTGTCTCTGCAATTTCTAATTATTGGGGAATAAAAAGGGAGAATATATTGTTGGGAAATGGCTCAAGTGAGCTAATCTATTTGCTTAATTATGCCTTAAGACCAAAGAGTGTGTTTATTCCCCAGCCAACCTTTAGTGAATATGAGGCATCAGCTAGGGCAATAGAGGCAAAAATTCAATATCTTCCATTAGGAAAGGATTTTACCTTTAATCTCTCAAATCAGAAAGCAGATATTGCCTTTGTCTGCAACCCTAATAATCCAACAGGAAATCTCCTTATAAAAAATAAGGAATTAGGGTATCAGGGCTTAATTGTAATTGATGAGGCATTTATGGATTTCTTAATTGACGAAGAAAAACATAGTTTTGTTTGGAATTCAGTGTCTAATAAAAATATCATTGTCTTAAGGACACTTACAAAATTCTTCTCTATTCCGGGATTAAGGATAGGATATTTAGTTGGAGAGAGGGATTTGATAGGGCTTTTGAAAAAGCATCAACCACCCTGGAATATAAATGTCTTTGCCCAGATTGTAGGAGAGATAATTTTGAAGAACAAAGATTATGTTATCGGAGTAAGAAAATTTATCGAGCAAGAGAGGGATTTTCTCTTCGCTCAATTAAGAAAGATTAAGGGATTAAAGCCATTTCCTTCTTGCACAAACTTTTTTCTGATAAAGATAGAAAGTGGGATTACCTCAAAATTCTTAAGAGAGGAGCTTATCAAAAAGGGAATTCTTATAAGGGATTGCAGTAATTTTAGGAATCTTAGCGATAAATATATTAGGGTATCTATTCGCTCTTCAAAAGAGAATCTCATCCTTATTGAGAAATTAAAGGAGGCAATATAATGAAGGCATTTGTTTCTTGGAGTGGTGGGAAGGAGAGTAACCTTGCTTGCTATCGGGCAATGCAAAATCAAGAGATTGAGGTTAGCTATCTTTTGAATATGACCTCAGAGGATGGCAGCCGCTCTCGTTCCCATGGAATTTCTTCTGATTTATTAAGAAAACAGGCAGAAGCAATAGGGATTCCTATTATTCAACCCTATGTTAACTGGGAGGGATATGAAGCCGAATTTAAAAAGGCTTTGGCTAACCTAAAGGAAAAGGGCGTATCTTGTGGTGTATTTGGCGATATTGATGTCTTAGAGCACAGGGATTGGGTTGAAAGGGTTTGTAATGATATGGGGATTAAACCAATCCTGCCATTATGGAAGAACGAAAGGGAGAAATTGATGCTTGAGTTCATTAGAGTTGGGTTTAAAGCAATTATTGTTGCCTGCAACCCTAATTTTTTGGGTATAGAATGGTTAGGGAGAGAGATTAATGAAGGGTTTATCAATGACCTAAAAGCTTTACCGATTGACCTTTGCGGGGAAAATGGAGAATTCCATACCTTTGTCTATGATGGACCTATTTTTAAAAACCCTATTGAGTTTATTAAGGGAAAGAAGGCATTGGAGGATAAACGCCTTCTTTTGGAGGTAAAATTAAAATGAAAAAGGTATTAGGGGCAATTTTAATTGCCCGGTAGTATTTTTGGGGAAGAAGGGATGATAAGCGGTTTTAAAACAAAAACAAGACTATTTTTTAAGAGCAAAAAATGGTTGACAGGTCATAGAAGGATTTTGTATTATTTTAGATGATGAAAAAGTGTTTAATTTTTCTTCTTTTTTCTCTTCCTATATTTTCCGAGCTTTCAAAGAATGATATTGAAGAGATAAGAAAGATTGTAAGGGAGGAGGTGTCAAGAGAGGTAGGGGCATTAAGGCAGGAGATGAATATTAAGTTTGAAGCTGTAGATCAACGATTTAAAGCCTTAGACCAGAGATTTGAAGAGATAGATAAAAGGTTTCACTTGCTTTATATTCTTCTTTCAAGTATAATAGGTTTTATTGGAATAATGGTTGGCTCTGTTCTATGGCTTGCAAAACAGGAAAGGCCTATGAGTATGAAGCATTATAAGGAGATAACAAAAAGGGAAGAATACCTTGAGAAAGAAATTTTTGAGTTAAAAGAAGCAATTGAGGAATTAAAGCCTGTTGTGGCATAAATGGAGGTGATGAATATGGGTTGTACTTCTTGTGATGAACCACCATAAATAATAGAGAGATAAACCTGATAGGCAAAGGAAATTTCTGTGAGATTCAGGATGCTGTCTGGCAACGGTAATCCTTTCGTTAGGTAGCCCGGTCTAGTGCCTATTCTGGTAAGTACCTTCCAAGAAGGGGAAAAGAAGATAAATACCCAATCTTTGAAGGTTGGGTTTTTTATTTTAAAAAGGAGGAAAAAATGAAAAAAGTATTAGGTGCAATTTTGATTGCTGGGAGCATTTTTGGGTCTGAGGGAACAATAACTGTGGTAGGGGAAGAGATTGTGGTGACGGCAGAAAGAATTAAAACAAGCCTTAAAGACTCACCAAGCACAATCCGGATAATTACAAGGGAGGAGATAGAAGCCTCTGGTGCAAAGACATTGGTTGAAGCTCTTAAGGCTTTTACCTCTATAAATGTTGCCCAGAGGGGAGGAATTGGGAAAAGCTCTTCTATTTTTATGAGGGGGGCTGATTTAAAGCATACCATTGTTCTAATTGATGGTGTAAAGATAAATGACCCAAGCCAAATGGGTCGTGAACCGAATATTTCACATATTATGCTTGATGATGTTCTCCAGATTGAGATAATCTATGGTCCATCGGGAGTAAACTATGGTTCTGAGGGAATGGGAGGGCTAATAAATATTGTAACCCAGAAAAAGAAGGGAACAAGCCTTACCATGGAAGGAGGAAGCTTAAGGACAATAAAGGTAAGTGTAGAAAATGGAGGAAGAATAGGGAAACTAGGTTATAATGTAATATCCTCATACCTTGAGACATCAGGAATATCTGCAGCAAAAATTGGGAAGGAAAAGGATGGGTATAACAATCTCCTTACTGGTCTTTCTCTTGGATATGCATTTAGCCCTTCGCTTAAGATAGAAACAAACATTAGAAACACAAAGGGAGAAAGTGAGTATGATGGGTATCTTTGGAGTGTAGGTATGGTTGACGATTTGGATAATAAAGAATTCTTTAGGAATACAATATTTTCCTCAAAGGTTGATTATTCTCCATTCAATGGTTGGAGGAATTGCGTTAAAGCATCCCTTTGTGAGACAAAGAGAAAAAATGATGAGGGAGGAGGTTTGCCAACAAACAATTATCTTGGAAGGACAAAAGAAATAGGCTGGCAGAATAATGTTATAATCAAGGATATGGAGTTTTCAGCAGGAATAGAATATGAAGAAGAAGCCTGCAAAACAGATGATATAGACAAAAAAAGGGAAAACAAAGCAGCCTATCTTAAAAATAGAATAAACCTTAAGCCATTGAGCCTTACCTTTGGGGGGAGAATTGATAATACACTCTTTGGGAGCAAAGATACATATCAAGTCGCATCGTTGATATCTTTAGAAGATGTAATATTAAGGCTTTCTTGGGCAGAGGGATTTAAAACACCATCCCTTTTTCAACTATACTCCCCTCCCAATCCAGCTTGGCGGTTCCTTGGTGGGAATTCAAACCTTAAGCCTGAAGAATCTAAAAGCCTTGAGCTGGGAATTGAGCTTAAAGGGAAAGATTATTCATTTAAGGCAGCTCATTTCAAGAATGATTTTGAAAACCTTATCACCTATTATACCGATCCTACAACATTTCAAAGTACATATAAAAATATTGGGAGTGCTACAACCGAAGGGGATGAATTTGGCATTTCCATAAAGCCGAAGAAAGACCTTTCCATTTTAGCCAATTACACCCTTCTTACAAAGGCAAATGACAATTCTACGGGAAAGAGGCTTCTGTTAAGACCAGAAAAAAGATTAAGCCTTTCTTTAATCTGGAAGATTTTACAAAACCTTTCTATATCTTCAGATATTGTCTATGTTGGAGAAAGGATGGATTATGGGAATATCCTTCTTCCCAAATATAGGCTTTTTAATCTAGGCTATTTATGGAAGATTTCAGAAAATTTTGCATTTAAAGGAAGGATAGAAAATATATTTAATGAATCTTATGAGGAAGTAGCAGGCTATGGAGCACCAGGAAGGTCATTTTATGGAGGGGTTAAGTTTAATTTGTAATGGATGCGATTTGTTCCTTAAGTGGAGGAAAGGATAGCTGTCTGGCACTTTATAAGGCAATAAAAGAAGGTCATAAAATAAAATGCCTCCTTAATTTTATCTCAAGGGGTTTTAAAAGATGTTGTTTTCATGGGATAGAAGCAGGTTTGATGAGCCTTCAGGCAAATTGCTTAGGTATTCCCCTTGTCCAAAAAGAGGTAAGCCCAGATATGGAGGAATATGAGAGGGAGTTTAAATCAGCTGTTTCAGGGATAAAGGAGATAAATGCAATGGTTTTTGGCGACATTTATCTAAATGAACATAAGGAATGGGTTGAGCGGGTCTGTTCTGATTTAGGAATAACACCAATTGAGCCTTTGTGGAATAGCCCTCCCGAAAGCCTGATTGAAGAATTCATTGATTTGGGATTTAAGGCGATTGTGGTAAGCTGTCAGGCAGATAAATTTGGGAAAGATTTTATTGGGAATAAGGTTGACAGGGATTTTTTATCCTATCTTAAAGAAAAGAATATATGCCCAGCTGGGGAGAATGGTGAGTTTCATACCCTTGTCATAGATGACCCAATCTTTAAAAGAAGGATTGAAATAATAGAAAGCGAGCCAGTTCTTAAAGAGGGGTTTTGGAAGCATTGGTTTCTGGATATTAAAAAATATAGATGAAAAATATTGTTATTGCCCTTGTTTTCTTATGTTCCCTTGTTTTTTGTCAAAATTATCCCCAAAGGATAATCTCTTTAGGCCCATATCTCACTGAGGAAATTTATCTCTTAAAGGCAGATGATAATCTTATCGCCTGCACCACATATTGCAAGGCAAAGAACAAGGAGAGGATTGGGAGCGTAATGGGTGTTGATATAGAAAAGATTGTAGCCCTTAAGCCAGATTTGGTATTGGCTACACCATTAACAAAAAAGGATTCTCTTGAAAAGCTTAAAAGCCTTGGAATAAATGTTGTTTTGCTTCCTTATCCAAAGAATTTCTCAAGCCTTTGTGAGCAATTTATGGAATTGGGAAGGCTACTTGGAAAAGAAAGGAAAGCAAAGGCAATTATAGAAAGGTCAAAGAAAAAAATAAATGCAATTAAAGAAAGGACAAAAAACTTTCCAAAACCTTCTGTTATTGTTCAGGTAGGAGCAAATCCATTATGGGTTGCAGGATATAATACCATGATCAATGATTTTATTGAATTTGCAGGTGGTGTAAATATTGGTCCAAAAGAGTCTGCACCCTATAGCAAAGAGGAGGTTATTAAAAATAATCCCGATGTCATTATTATTATGGAGATGGGAATAATAGGAGAGAATGAAAAGAAAAATTGGGAGAGGATAAGGGTAATAAATGCAGGAAAAAATAAGAGAATATACATTATGGATGCATACGAGCTTGGCTCTCCAACACCTTCAAGCTTTGCAAAAACCTTAAAAAAAATAGCAAAGATTTTGCACCCTAGAAATTGAGATGTGTTCAGGTAACTTAAGAACAAGATGGGAAAAATAAGTTAAAAGTTAAAAGTAATATAGCCAAAGCTATAATCTGCAATTTAAACTTAATACTTACAATAAATCACTTTTGAATTTTGAATTGTAATTTTGAATTTTGCTTTTTGAATTTTGAATTTGTTTTAAGATTTAGGATTTATTTACTTTGTGCCTGAATATAGAACAGCTCAACACATACTTATTTTTTAAGCAACATATAATTTTATTTGTAAAATTTTTGTTTTTAGATTATACTTAAGGTATGAAGGAAAAAATTCTTATTGTTGATGATGAGAAAGAGCTATGTGAAAGCATAAAAAACATCTTGGCTGAAAAGGGATATTCCTGTATATTTGCCTATGATGGTGGCAGCTGCCTTTCTATGGTTGAAAAAGAAAAACCGAATATTATTCTCCTTGACATTATGATGCCTGGAATAGATGGGTTTGAGGTAGCTCAACGGCTAAAACACAATGAAAAAACAATGGATATTCCTATAATCATTCTTACTGTGCTTGGAAATTCATCCTCAAGAATAGCTGGTCTTAAGGCAGGAGCAGATGATTATTTAATAAAACCATTTGACCCAGATGAGCTGCTCTTAAGGATTGAGGCAAATCTAAGGATGATAAATTTCTCTTTAGAGCTTAAGAAAAAGATTGAACAGCTAAAGGAGCAGGAAAGGATAAAGGCTGAATTCTTATCCCACATAACCCAGGAGGTCTCAATGCCATTACAGGATATATCAAAGGAAACAAATCTTCTCATATCAGGTGAATATGGAGGAATAAATGAAAAGCAAAAAGAATCTGTTAAAGAGATAAACAACCTTTGTTCAAAGGTATTATCTCTTATGTTAGAATTCCTGGAGATAGCAAAGGCTAACTCTGGAAAGATATGGATTGAAATTGATGAGTTTTCGTTGGAGAATATTATCCATATTATCAGCGCAAGGTGTAAAAATGAGGCAATTGTTAAGGGGGTTTCCTTTGAGGCATTGTGTCCAAAAATTACAATGAGAAGCGATAAAATTCGTCTTATAAAGGTATTGGATGAGCTCCTTTTAAATGCCATAAAATTTACAGAAAAGGGCAATGTTTCCCTTCTTATTAAGGAAGACAAAGAAAATGATGCAATTATATTTGAAATTTCTGATACAGCCCCTGAAATTCCAAAGGAATATTTAGATAAGGTATTCAAGGAGAACGGTTGGCTTGAGGGAAAAATAGGCCTTCTTTTGGTAAAAAAGCTTGTTGGTCTTTTAAAGGGAAACATTTCTGCTTGCTCCACAAAATCTGGAAATAGATTTACCATTACCCTTCCAAGAATAATAGATGCGCCAGCAAGGAGGAAAGAAGACAAAGAATTGTAAATTGCAAATTGTAAATTGAAAATTGAAAAAGGTTTTTATCTTATTATTTCTTTTTTTTCCCCTCTTTGCTTTTCCACAGGTTTTTGGAAAGAATAAGGTTAGGTATAAAAATCTTACCTGGGATGTAATTGAAACTAGCCATTTTGAGATATATTGTAGCCCAAAGATAGAGGAATTAGGCAATCTTTCTGCAGATTATGCAGAAAATGCTTATAAAAACCTTTCAAATTCTTTAAAGATGGATGTTAGAAAGAAAATCCCCATTGTTATTTTTGCATCCCCTTATGATTTTGCTCAAACAAATATTATATTAGAGCTTATTGATAAGGGTGTTGGTGGGTTTGCTGAGGTTTTTAAGAAGCGTATTGCCATTCCCTTCACAGGTTCTTATTTAGAGCTCAAGACGGTTATTAACCATGAGCTTACCCATATATTTTGTTATGAGCTTTTATATGGAAACCTCTTTGAATCTATTATTACAAATCAAATTCTTCCACAGCCACCAATGTGGTTTATGGAAGGAATTGCTACTTATTATGAAGGGGATTTTACGCCAATTGGAGAGCTTGTTCTTAAGGATGCTGTTCTGGAAAATAGCCTTATTCCCTTATGTAGCCTCTCTGACTTTATGGAAAGACCATACCTTGCATATCAGGAGAGCCATTCATTGATTTCCTATATTGCAGAAAAATATGGAAAAGAGGCTTTATCTGTCATCCTTCGTAAATTTTCTGCAAACATTCCTCAAGAAAAGGTTATCAAGGATACCTGTGGCATTTCAATAGAAAAACTTGAGGATAATTGGGTAAATGCACTTAAGGAGAAATACTGGCCCCTTTTAAAGGAAAGGAAAAGACCTCAAGATTATGGAAAGAAAATATTTCAACAAGGCTCATTCCCAAGCTTTTCTCCTGCTGGAGATATTATTAGCCTTATTTCAAAAGAGGAAAACAGCATTTTTCTTATAAATTTTAGCGATGGAAGGATAATAAAGAAGATAAAAAAGCCAAGAAAATGTGAGGAGATAAAGGATATTCCTCCATCATGGTCAAAGGATGGATGTAAGCTAGGATTTGTTGGAAGATATGAGAAAAACGATGTCCTATTTGTCTATTCTGTTATAAAAGGAAAAATTATAGATAAAATAGAGATAAAAGACTTAGATGAGGTTAGCTTTATCTCTTTTTCTCCATCTTCCTTAGAAATGGTAATATCTGGTTACAAGGATGGAGAGGGAAGACAAAACATTCTCTCCTTTTCATCAAAGGAATTAAGGGCATTAACATTTGGGCTTGATAATTATCCATCTTGGTTAGATAATAATAAAATTCTTTTTTTAAGGGAAGAAAACGGCTCTTCCTCTATATGGACATTTGATACTAAAAGCCAAAAAGAGGAAAGAATCTTAAGCCTTCCCTCTATTGTTTATTTGGGAGGGATAGATAATGATAGATTTCTCTTTATCTCTAATCTGGATGGCTCTCTTGATGTCTATCTTTGCAATATGTCCCAAAGGCTATTTACAAGGATTACGAACTTTACAACCGGAGCTTTATCAGCCTCATTTAATCCAGAAAAGAAAAAATTGGCATTTTCTTCTTATTTTCAAGGAAGGGAGGATGTTTATGTTATGGATGTAGATGAAAATAACCTTACCTTAAAACCCTTGCCTGATGTTTTCTCTGTCCAAAAGGAAGAAAGGGAATTTGTAAAGACAACAAAAAAGCCCTATTCCAAGAAATTTACCCTGGATTATAGAAACGGAGGCCTTCTTTATGATTCAAGGCAGGGGCTATTTGCCAATATCCAGATGGCAGGCTCTGATATTTTGGGGAACAATAGGTTTGTTTTAACGACAAATTATAATACAGATCTCCTTGATTTTTCTAATCTTTCTTTATTTTACCTTAATCTTTCCAAAAGGCCATCTATGGGGATTGGGATTTTTAAGGAGCAAAACTCATATTTTGGAACAAATACAGAATTTACAGATAGCGAATATGGAATAATTGGTTCTATAGATTATCCATTTTCAAAAACAAGGAGGATAGAGCAGGAGGTTTTACTTGAAGGCTGGGAAAGAAGCTATGCTTTGTCATCCTCTTCCAAAGAAAGGGAGACAATATATCTTTTAAGGTCTTCTGTTGTAGATGATACATCCAATTGGACATGGATAGGGCCTAGAGGAGGAAAAAGGGTAAGGCTGACATACGAGAAGGCAATAAATCCTGGAAATAGTGAGGGTGTCCTAGAATTTGATAATATAAAGACAGATTTTAGAAAATATATAAGCATAACAAAGAAGGTTGTTTTGGCAGGAAGACTCTTTTATGAGCAAAGCGAAGGAAGGGATAAGAGGGAATTTCCATTGGGTGGTGTAAGCATTATTCCAATAAGAAAGGATGCAATATTAAGGGGATACGATTATGATGAATTTTGGGGGAATAAGATTTTATCGGGAAATGTTGAATTAAGGATTCCATTTATAGAAAGGCTTGATTTTGCATTGGGTCTTTCTATGGGTGGAATAAGGTCTGTTATTTTCTATGATTTTGGCTCTTTCTGGATGGATGATAAACAAAGCCAAACCTTTTCTTCAATAGGCATTGGATTTAGGATTAACCTTTTCTTTCTTCCCTTAAGGCTTGACTATGCCTGGAAAAAGGGAAGCAATAAAGCAAAGGCACATTTTAGCCTAGGGTATGATTTTTGATGACAAATATTAAAAGGGTTTGGTAAAATTGTATATGATTAGCTTAAAACTTGAGCAATAAAAAGGGAATGCAAACAATGGATATAAATGAATTAAAAAAGAAGTACAAGAATGAATGGCTGTTAATAGAGGTATTAAAGTCAAATGAATTGGGTATTCCAACAGAAGGTAATCTCATATTACACAGCAAGAATAGGTATGAGATTGATGAGAAACAGAAGGGAATGAAAGATGATCTGTATATTACCTATACAGGAAGGATTCCAGAAAAGGGCTATGCTGTAATTCTATGATTGAGATAAAGATTGACGAGAAAGCACCATTAATCATTTTGACTGTAGTTGTCAATTCTAAAATTGGAAAAAGAAGGATAGGGATGGTAGTAGATACAGGTGCAACTTACACTATAATACCTTGGGATATTGCAGAGGCATTAGGATATAAACCCGAACTTTCCCAAGAAAAGATAACCATAATCACGGCAAGTGGGATTGAAATTGCTCCTTTAATTAAGATAGATAAAATAGAGGTTTTGGGCAAAGAAATAAAAGATGTCTGGGTGGTATGCCATGATTTGCCTCCCCAAAGTGGTGTTAAAGGCTTATTGGGAATAGATTCTTTAAGGAGGCTTAAAATTCAAATAGACTTTAATAAAAATTTATTGAAAGTATTGTAAGCATTTACTTAAGAGGAAAACAATGAAGGTATTGGTTACAGGTGGTGCAGGATATATTGGGTCAAACCTTGCTGATAGGCTTCTTGAGAAAGGCAATGAGGTATATGTAATTGATGACCTATCGACAGGAAAGATTGATAATATAAAGCATAACCTTGACAATCCAAAATTCCATTTTACAAATGACACAATCCTAAACGAAAAGATAATGGATTCTCTTATAGAAAAATGCGATACTATCTATCACTTAGGGGCTGCTGTTGGTGTAAAGCATATTGTTGATGACCCTTTAAAGGCTATGCTTACAAATGTTACTGGCACAGAGATTGTTCTTAAATCTGCATATAAATATTGGAAAAAGACCCTCATTGCCTCAACATCAGAGATTTATGGAAAATTAACAGAAATTCCATTTGATGAGGATAATTCTCTTAGGGTATTAGGCTCAACCAAGATAGATAGATGGGCATATTCTACATCAAAGGCAATTGATGAACACCTTGCATTTGCATATTCAAAAAAGGGTCTTCCTGTTGTGATTGTTAGATATTTTAATTCATACGGACCCCATATAGATGAAAAAGGGTATGGAAGTGTAATAGCAAGGTTTATAACCCAAGCCTTAAAAAACGAACCTATTACAGTTCACGGTGATGGAAAACAGACAAGATGCTTTACATACATTGATGATACAGTAAAAGGAACAATATTAGCGGCTGAGACAAAAGATGCAGAGGGAGATGTCTATAACATTGGCTCAAATTTTGAGACATCAATCTATAATTTAGCAAAGGTTATTAAGGAACTAACGAATTCGGACTCAGAGATTGCCTTAACAAGCTATGAGAGCTATTATGGAGCTGGATTTGAGGATACAAGAAGGAGGGTTCCATCCATAGAAAAGGCAAAGGAAAAATTAGGCTTTATAGCAGAAACAGACCTCAAAACAGGTCTTGCCAAGACCATTGATTGGTGTAGGAAGAATTATAGGTTATGAGGCTTTGGGAAAAGGGAGAGAAAATAGATAAAACAATAGAGGACTTTGTTGTTTCTGATGATTATTTATTAGACCAGAGGCTTGTAAAATGGGATTGTTTAGGCTCAATTGCACACATAAAATCTTTACAAAAAATTGAAATTCTTACCAAAGATGAAGAAGAAAAAATAAAGAAAGGGCTTCTTGAGATTCTTGAGCTTGACATTAAAGGAAAATTTATAATCCAAAGAGAAGATGAGGATGTCCATACAAAAATAGAGGGATACCTTACAGAAAAATTAGGCGATTTAGGAAAGAAGGTTCATACTGCACGCTCAAGGAATGAGCAGGTAATTCTAGCTATAAGGCTTTATTCAAAGGATTTTTTAATAAGAAGCAAGAAAAAATGTATTGAGCTTGCTTTATCCTTCTTAAATTTTGCAAAGAAAAATGAATTTATTCCAATGCCAGGAAGGACACATTTACAAAAGGCAATGCCATCATCCGTTGGATTATGGGCTTCTTCATTTTTAGAAAGCATATTGGATGGAATTTCTATTATTTCATCTAGTTATAAGCTAAATGACCAATCTGTGCTTGGAGCAGGTGCAAGCTATGGAACACCCCTCCCCATAGACAGAGAATTTATAAGGGAAATACTTGGATTTGAAAGGTTGCAAAAAAATAGCCTTTATGTCAACAATAGCAGGGGAAAGATAGAATCTTATATCCTATTTTCATTTCTTTGGACAATCCTTGACCTCTCTAAATTCTCTACTGATTTGATGCTCTTTTTGCTTCCTGAATTTGGATATTTTAGCCTGGCGGATGAATTTTTGCTTGGCTCTTCCCTAATGCCACAGAAGAAAAACCCATCTGTATTAGAGATGGTAAGGGCAAGGTCAAATACATTTATCTCTTATCTATTCCAAATATTATCCATTATAAACAACCTTCCATCTGGATATAATCAGGATTTTCAGGAGACAAAAGGGCCATTTTTCAATGGATGCGATTTGGCAAGCTCTATAATAGATGCAGGAATTTCTGTTGTCAAAAACCTCAAGGTAAATAAAGATGCCTTGTTAAAGGGATTTACTAAAGAGATATTTGCAACAGATTATAGCTTAAAGATGGTAAAAAAAGAAAATATCCCATTCAGGGACGCATATAGAAAAATAGCAGAGAATATAGAAAGCCTTTCCCCAATTGACCCTTATTCTTTAATAAAGGAAAGGAGGTCTATTGGAGGGTGTAGTAATCTTTGCCTTGAAGAAACAAGAGAGGTGATTGAAAGTGCAAAGAGAGATACAGAAAATGAAGAAAGGGCATTTAAAGAAAGGATTAACTTGCTTGTTTCTTAATACTCAAACCCAGCCGAGAGAATAAAGGGAGAGATTGAAAGATCTATATCAATACCAGAAAAACAACGAGAAATCCCTAAAGAGAGGCTTTTATCATCAATCCCTCCCCTTACAAGAAATTTCTTCATTTTCTTCTCTAACCCAAAATGGAGGCTTGATTTTTCCCTTTCCTTTAGGTCTAGTGTAAAAAGATAATCTTTAATCTTAAAGCTTAAGCCAAATCCATATCCAAAATCATTCCTAAAGAGATTTCCCAGAACAAAGCCAAATGTAAGATTATCCCTTAAAGGATAAAGAATTCCATTATCAATGCCAAACCCTTTTCCATCATCCTTTGATTTAAAGAGCTTTATAGATGTTCCAGCTGAAATGCTTTTATTTCTTATCTTTAAAAACTTTCCATAGGAGAAATAGAATGCCTTGTTTTCTCTGCTTAAAACAGCAAATCCACAATTTCCCTTCATTTTCTCTGGAATGGTTATGCCTAAAAAGTCATAGGAGGAATCAGACCCTGTATATGAAAATGAAAGCTCATAAGAGGTAATAGAAGCAAGCCCTGCTGGGTTAAAAACCATAGCATAGGGAGACAAAGAAAGGCCAATAAAGGCATTACCCAAACCCTGTGGCTTTGCTCCAGCAGATGGAAGGGTAAATTCACAAAACCCCTGAAGGGAAAAAAGGATGATTAAGATTACCTGGCGCATTCCTTTACCTCTCCTTTTATAAGGGAAATGGCATGTGGGATAGCGGGAAGAATAGAAGACAAACATTCAGATGCACCATTTGGTGAACCAGGAAGGTTTATGATTAAAGCCTTTCCCCTTATTCCAGCTTTTGCCCTTGAAAGTATAGAATTTGGTGTATATTTTAATCCAGCCTTTCTCATTGCCTCTGGAATTCCAGGAATTTCTTTATCAAGAATAGATGCTGTTGCCTCAGGTGTTATATCAGAAGGAGAAATGCCTGTTCCACCATTTGTAAGGATAAGCTCACAAGACAAAGACATCTCAGTTAATGCCTCTCTTATCATCCCATATTCATCGGGAACAAGCCTATATTCAAAATCAGAGATTCCCAAAACCTCCTTTATTGTCTCCTTTGTCTTATCCTCCCTTTCACCCTTTGCACACCTATCGCTAATTGTAAGGATTCCCACCTTCATTTCTGCCTTATCATTCCTGGGATAAACTCCCTTTTCTTTATCTTCTTTCCTCCCTCTTCAACAAAGAATACCCTCTCCTTTCCAATTATCTCAAATTTTTTAGAAGAAAGTGCTTTTGTTTCTTTGTCAATACCAACAATCTCTTCCATCCTTTCCTCAAGCCAAAAATCGCCAAGGTAGATGTCATAGATAGCAACGCCTGTCTCAAAGAGAAATCTATTGTATTCTTCACCCTTTTTATATTCAAATTCCCTTTCTGGAATTACCCCTTTCTCAGCCTTAACATGTCCTTTTACAATCCACCTTGTTTTTCCTTTGTCATATATTCTTCCTGTTAATCTTTTTTCCTTATTAGATATATCCTGATACCATTTTTGGGAGGATAAAAGGGGAATCCATCCCCTTTCTTGCTTGCCACATCCAAATAAAAGGAAGGCAAGAACAAGAATAAGTATCCTCATAGAAAAATTATATGAGCTTAGGGGTTTAAAAGTCAATTGACAAAAATCCTTTGAAGAGGATAAGATTTTGGTTATGTCAGCTGAAAGAAAATTTCCAAGCCCATTTGAGATTGAAACACCAAGCGGTGCAAGCGGATGGGAAGAGATGTATCCTTACTATACCCTTTTTAGTGAAGATAGGGATAGCAAGGATAGATTCTGGTTTTGCGACACAATGCACCATCCAATCCCATTATTCCCATTTGATGCAATTACAGCAGAGGCTTGGGGTCCTGCATTGGGTCAGTATAACTCCCGTATATTCTTGGTTCCACCAGCCCTTGGTATAGACCAAAGAATACTAAATGGCTATCTCTATATAAGCCCAATTCCTGTTGATTCTCCAAACAAGATAAAAGAAAGAATTAAAGAATTTACAGAGAGGGCTGGGTTTTATTATAAAAATTGGAATAGGCTTTATACAAAATGGAAGAGAAAGGTAAAAAGAGAGATAGAAAATATTAAAAAGATAGAAATACCAGCCTTGGAAGAGAAAGAAAGTTTTAACATTGTAAAAGAGGCGGTTGGTATTTCTTCAGGATACAGACTAATTGAGGCTTATAACAGGATTATAGAGAGTATGTATAAAATATGGCAGTATCACTTTGAGTTTTTGAACTTAGGTTATGTTGCCTTCCTTGACTTTTCAAACTTTATGAAGGAGAAGTTTCCAGATATCGCAGATAGCACAATAACAAAGCTTGTTGCAGGGATAGATGTCCTTTTATTTAAGCCAGATATGGAGATAAGGAGGCTATCAAAGCTTGCTGATGACCTTAATCTTACAAACATATTTTTAGAGCTAAAAGAACAAGATAAAATAATTACAAAGCTAAAGGAAAGTGAAGGGGGAAGAAAATGGCTTTCTGAATTAGAAATGGCAAAGGAACCCTGGTTTTATTTTAATGCAGGGACAGGTTTTTATCACAACCCAAGAAGCTGGATAGATGACCTATCTATCCCATTTTCGGCAATATTAGGTTATATAAAGAAGATTAAAAAGGGTGAGGCAATAGAGATAGACAAGGAGAAAATAAGAAAAGAGGCAAAAAGGCTTAAAAATGGCTATTTTGAACTTCTTAAAAAGGATGAAGACAAAAGGCTATTCCTTGAAAAGATAAATCTTGCAAAAAGGGTATTTCCCTATGTTGAGGAGCATAACTTCTTTGTTGAACACTGGCATTTTACCATATTCTGGAACAAGATTAGAGAAATTGGAAGGCTTTTTCAAGAAAAAGGATTTTTCTCTGATGGTGATGATATATTCTACCTTAATAGATATGAGGTAGGAGAAGCATTGTATGAGCTTTATTATTGCTGGGCGGTTGGATCTTCTCCACGGGCTCCTTTGTATTGGAAGGATATAATAAAAAAGAGAAGAGGAATTATCAAGGCTTTGGAGAAATGGCAACCCACCCCAGCCTTAGGTATCCCTCCAGAAAATATTACAGAGCCATTTACTATTATGCTCTGGGGGATTGTTTCAGAAAAGATAGATTCTTGGCTTGAATTTACAGGTAAAAGCCAGGCATTAATAAAGGGATACCCTGCTTCACCTGGGATAGTGGAAGGCATTGCCAGGATAATCCTTACGAGCGATGAGCTATCTAAAATACAAGAGGGTGAGATAATGGTCTGCCCAATCACTACCCCTTCCTGGACACCCATATTTGCCAAGATAAAGGGTGTGGTTACCAATGTTGGTGGAATGATGAGCCATGCGGCAATTGTATGCAGGGAGTATGGGCTGCCTGCTGTGGTAGGCACAGGCTTTGGAACACAATTGATAAAAACAGGGCAAAAAATAAAAGTTAATGGAAACAAAGGAATTGTTGAAATCGTCTGACATGTCCGACATGTCCGACAGGTCTGACAAACTAATTCAGCCACATGGTGGCTATCGCAAGTTGCGTAGTTTTCAAACAGCACAATTGGTCTATGACGCTACGCTTATCTTTTGTGATCGCTTTGTAGAAAAGCACTCACGAACCCGCGATCAAATGATACAGGCTGCTCGAAGCGGTGTGCAAAACATTGCAGAAGGTAGTATGGCATCTGCAACATCAAAGAAGACCGAACTTAAATTAACAGGAATTGCAAGAGCCAGCCTTGAGGAATTATTGCTTGATTATGAGGATTTTTTGCGTCAGAAGGGCTTGTGTAGGTGGGATAAAAACTCACCAGAGGCACTTGTTGTGAGAAGAAGCTATCAGTCTGACAAGTCCGACAGGTCTGACTTTTACAAGCTTTCTGCTGAGGTGCTAGCAAATACAATCATTTGTTTGGTAAACCAGGCAAGCTACCTTTTGAGAAAACAATTGCAGAAATTAGAAGAATCCTTCCTTTCTGAGGGCGGTTTCACAGAACGGCTCTATAAAGAAAGGCAGAAAAAAAGATGTCAGACAAATGTACATTAAATGGGACACAGATAATGCGGCATCCAACGAGGTTGGCAATAAGGCGGCTAATCTTTACCAATTAAAACAGATGGGTATACCTGTTCCAAAGGGATTTACTATTGTCAAAAGGGCATTTCTGGATTTTGTTGCTTTGCATCAGCTTGATAAATGCGAGATTCCAGAGAAAATAGCAAAAGAAATAACCGAAGCCTGTGATGCTTTGGGAAAAACCAAATTTGCTGTCAGGTCTTCATCATCTATAGAGGATTTGGAAACAAAGAGCTTTGCTGGAATGTATGAGACATTCCTTAATGTAGAAAAAGGTGATGTTTTAGAAAATGTTAAGAAATGCTGGCAGAGCACCTTTAATCCAAGGGCATTAAGCTACATAGAAAAATTGGGTATAAAGAATGATATAACAATGGCTGTGATTGTGCAAGAGATGATAAAATATAGATTTGGTGGTGTGATGTTTACCATAAACCCTATTACTGGCGACCCATCTAAGATTGTAATTGAATACACAGAAAGGGTTGAAAGCCTTGTTGCTGGAGAGACAACCCCAAATCGGGTAATTGTTGACAAGGTTACAAAACAAATAGATAAAACCAGCGATGATTTGGAGGAGAAATATATTTTTGAGTTAAGCAACATAGCAAGGGATATTGAAAATCATTTTGGTTGCTATCAGGATATAGAATGGGCGATTGATGATACAGGTATTGTCATTTTACAGGCAAGGCCTGAGACGACCTGTCTGCCCGTCCGACCTGTCTGACATGTCTGACATGAAGAAAATTTTTGAGAAAGCTAAAGAATATTGCAGGGACAATGTAGACCTTGTTCATCTTGAAACATCATTAGAGATGGCAAAAAAGCTGATTGCCTTAGAGGGTGGCGATGAGAAAATAATTATCCCGGCAATTATCCTTCATGATACAGGCTGGCATTTATTTTCTTTTGAGGAGGAGAAAAGGGTAAGAATACCCCTTCAAATGAATTTATCCCTTGTAGATATGGACCTAATTCATAAACACGAGGTAGAAAGTAGTATAATCGCTGAAAAAATTCTTTCAGGGCTTAATTACCCAAAGGATGAAAAGGAAAAGATTATAGAGACTATCATAGCTCATGATACAAGAAGCAAGCCAATTTCAAAAGAGGATGCCATAGTTAAAGATGCAGACAGGCTCTCAAGATATACAAAAGAATTTTCTTCTCTTATCTGCCAAAAATTCGGCTTTAATGAGGATGAATTCTTTAATTATACCAAGTCACATATAGAAAAATGGTTCTTTAGTGAAGGTGCTAAGCATATTGCCAAGGAATGTGTATTAAAGAGAAGGCTAAATATCTCTGATGCTGAATGGTCTGGGACAATTGGTAAATTCCTTGAGGTTTTTATTAAATTAGAGAATGAGGTAATTAAAATAACTAAAGAGAATGGAGAGAGGTTAATGATAAACATCGCAAGGGAATCGGTTTATAATCTTAAAAAAACACTAGAGACCTATCTACCATCATTGCCAAAACCAGACCTTAAAGAATTACAGGCAGATGAGAAATTTACATCTTTAGTCTTTAGAAAATTAGGGTTATCAGGCTTTATTGGGATTATAGACAGGAAAACAGGTCATATTATCTTCCATCCTGATAAAGATGTCCTTAATCTACCGATGAAAGAGCTTGAGGAGAAAAAGAGGCCAGCTAAATACCTTTACGGGTTTTGGGATGTATTTAACAGGGCATTAAAAGGTGAAGAGTTTTATGCACCTTATCAGGGGATGACTCTAC
This sequence comes from bacterium, assembly GCA_040753555.1. NCBI lineage: Bacteria > bacterium. Next base: position 2,234 of record JBFMDZ010000011.1, on the reverse strand, counting down.
AAGGCGAAATTGTAGATAAGATTTGGTATGTTGTTCCTTTGGATATAGGGGAGTTTAAATGGGCTTTGACAGGAACAGCGGTTTATGATGACTTTTTTGAACCAGTGGATATTTTAAAAGAGGATACTATCCAGTCTATTAGCAGGTTTTCAGGCGAACTTTATAATCTTACCAGGGAATTAGGGGAGAAAGAGGAGAAATACCGCTCTCTGGTTGAGCGGGCAAATGATGGGATTTGTATTGTGCAGGATACCTTATTGAAATATGTCAATCCCCAATTAGCCTTAATAACAGGTTATTCTGTGGAGGAAATGACCAATACCCCATTTATGAATTATATTCATCCTGATGAATTGGCAAAATGTGTAGATAATTACAAGCGCCGGATGGCTGGTGAGAAATTTCCTTCCATATACGAAACAGCCATTAAACACAAAGATGGTCATAGGGTAGAGAGTGAATTTAATGCTGGGGTTATTATGTATGAGGGCAGAGCGGCAGATTTAGTTTTTGTCCGAGACATCACCGAGCGCAAGCAAACCCAAGAAAAGTTATTTGCCGCAGAGAAATTATCTGCAATAGCCCAGATTGCCGCAGAGGTTGCCCATGAGGTAAAAAATCCATTGGCTGTTGTTGAAAGTGGGATTTACTATTTATCCCAAATTCTACCCAAAGAAGAAAAGGCACAAAAGATATTTAAGCAGATAAACAATGCAGTAGATAGGGCATGTTACTATTTAAACAACCTCCTGGCATTTTCAAGGCCATTTAAGCTTAATATGGTCTCTATAGATATAAATGAAATCATAAACAGTGTATTAGAAAACATACCACCTTCAATGACAGAAGGTATAGAGATAAAGAAAGGGTTAGGAGAAAACCTTCCCTTAATAAAGGCTGATATTGAGCAGATAAAGATTGTCTTCTTTAATCTTATCAAGAATGCAATTGAGGCTATGAAAGAGAAAAAAATACTGGAAATTAACACAAAAATGGCTGAAGGATTTGTTGAGATAGGGATTAAGGATAGTGGTATGGGTATTGCAGAAGAAAATATAGAAAAGCTCTTTTCTCCATTTTATACAACAAAAGCCAAAGGAACAGGTCTGGGATTGTCTGTTTGTCAGAAGATAATTGCCGCACATAATGGAAAGATTGAGGTAGAAAGCAAAGAGAAAGAGGGAACAACATTTGTGATTAAGCTATGTATTTAAAATAATTCCGTGGCTGAATAATTACATTTTTTTTAATCAAGTCCTTGACAAAGAAATATAGGATATTGTATCCTATCTATAATAAATTTAGCATTATAAGTAGTGCAAGTAAGACGAGGACAAATAATTTTGAAGAGACCGCAGGGTTTTTGAGTGATTTGTAATCCTTGCGGTTTTTTTGTTTATGGAGGTGAGAATATGAAAGGAAAGGTTAAAAGGTTAATCCGAGATAGAGGCTTTGGTTTTATTGAAGCTGAAGATGGCAAAGATATATTTTTCCATCAAACCTGCCTTACAAACACAAGTTTTGAGAGCCTATCTGAAGGTAGTTCTGTAGAATTTGATGTTGAAAGGTCTCCTAAGGGTCTACGAGCTACCAATGTAAAAGTTAGCTAATCCTTATTTAGGTAAGAAAGGGATATAAGATTAAACCAAGGGATTATTGTGCCAACAACCTTATCTGTAGCATTAGCAAGATAGTTGCTCTTTATTGAAAATTTAGTTATAATAAAGATATGCAATATTCAGAAAAGGTAATGGAGCATTTTAGAAACCCAAGAAATGTTGGAGAGATTGAAAATCCTGATGGTGTAGGCCATGTTGGAAACCCTGTGTGCGGTGATATAATGGAGCTTTATATAAAGGTAGAGAATAATGTAATAAAAGATGCAAAATTCAAAACCTTTGGTTGTGGTGCGGCTATTGCTACAAGCTCAATGGTTACAGAGCTTGTAAAGGAAAAGACAATAGATGAGGCATTAAAAATATCAAATCAAGCTGTGGCAGAAGCCCTTGGTGGTCTTCCACCCATTAAGATGCATTGCTCTGTTTTGGCAGAAGAAGCCCTTAAGGGAGCGATTGATGATTATCTTAAGAAAAAAGATAGCAGAATAGTAGAAATTCCCCAATTTTACTAAAACCTTTCATAGGGCTTAAATTTATGGTTATTGAAAAATATTAGAATAATCCTCCCCCTTTCCCCCTTTAGCGAAGCGAGAACTCTATTTTTATTGTGCTTTT
>JBFMDZ010000010.1 GCA_040753555.1 bacterium | reverse complement strand
CCATTCTGAAAACTCTAATGTTTAGAATTTTGAATTTAGATATTGTTTCGTGCTTCGTGCTTCGGATTTCGTGCTTTCTTTCATTTTAACTTCCTTTCTTCTTCTCGTCTACCTAAACACATACAATAAAATTCAAAGTGCAAAACGCAAAACGCAAAACTTATGGTAAGGATTTAATAAAATGTATGTGTTTAGCTTTAATGGAACAAATGAAATCCGAAATTCGAAATCCGAAATTTTAAAACAAATTCAAATGACTAAAATTGAAAATTCAAAACAATGTAAAAATGTTTAGAATTTTGAATTTAGATATTGTTTCGTGCTTCGTGCTTCGGATTTAGTGCTTTCTTCCATTTTCTTAAGCTAAACACATACATAATTTCTTTGGTTGGTATATTGACGATGTAAAAGTCCTTTGGATCTCTGCCTCAGATACTACTGCTTTATCATCTTGTGAAATAGAGCATACAGATGAACCTTCTCCTGTACGCGAAGAATTTATAATACCAAAGGAAACTTTGCTATTACAATCCTATCCCAATCCAGCAGATAATTCCTGCTATATCCCATTCAAGCTAGCATCTGATGCCAATGTCTCCCTTGAGGTCTACAATATCCTCGGACAGAAAGTAAGAACAATAGAAGCAGGAAACAAACCCAAAGGCTCATACACCCAAAAAGATCGGGCAATCCTCTTTGACTTAAGGAATGACAATAACCAACCCCTCTCCTCAGGCTTATACTTCTATAAACTAAAGGCGAATGACTTCTTTGCCATAAAGTCTATGATGGTAAGGTAAAATTTATATCTACCCAAACAAAATTGACTTTTTAAGTTTAGCATAAAATTTCTTTTGACAAAAGCAAAAAAATAGATTATATTTAAATTAAGATGAAGAAATTATTGGTATTGGGTTTATTATTTGCCTCTTTAGCAAGGGCAGGGATAGATGTTGGGCTAACAAAAAGCTCTAGCCCTCCGTCAGGTTCTGATGTTTATGCGGGAAATACCATTATCTATACTTTAGAATGGGTTGTAGGTGGACACTCTGGGTGGAAGGCAAGCGATGTTGTTATTCGTGATTATCTTCCAAATGATGTAACATATGTTGACACAGATGATAAAGTGGGTTTTTCCCAAATTGACAATGCTTTAACCTGGAATAAAGGAACCCTGACAAGTGATAATCTATGGAAGGAAATAAAAATTTATGTAAAAGTAAACGAGGATCTTTCTCCAGGAACGCTTCTTATTAATATGGCAAGTATTACTACAGGGACAATTGAAGCTCCACCTGAACCCCCATATGTTGAAAAACCAAATGAGGATTCGGCTACACATCGTATAGGAGTTCCACAAGCCAATCTTTGGATTAGCAAAACAAGCGATAAGGTTTATGATGTCTACCCTAATTCAAGTATGCAATATACAATAAATTATGGCAATAGTGGCCCTTTGGATGCTACAGGTGTAGTTATAACAGATGTTCTTCCAGCAAGTGTTACCTATCAATCGTGTTCTCCTAATTATTCTTCCAAAAACGGCAATATCCTCACATGGAATTTTTCAAGCCTTGCCAATGGTGCATCTAATAAAATAACCATTGATGTTGACATTCCAGACATTTCTGTTACACCTGCCTCAACAACCTTAACAAATATAGGAAGTATCTCTTGCCAAAGCCCAATAGACAATAATATGGGAAACAACATTAGCTCTTATAAAAACCATGTTGCCGCACCAGTTTCTGTAGACCTCCAGGTCATAAAAACAGGACCACTTGAAAAGGAGAAGGATGCATTGCTTGGCTATACCATTAATTATCAAAATCTGGGTTCAAACCAAGCCGAGGGGGTTGTCATAAAAGATTTTTTTGACACTAATTATGTTACTTATTATAGTGGAGGTACTTACGAGGGTAATGGTGTAGTTAGATGGAATATTGGTAATGTCGACCCAGGAGCCAATGTTAATTTATCCCTTATTGTTAAGGTTAATGGTCCTCTGGTTGGAAGTGGAAGTATAATTATAAACAAGGCAACAATCTCTACAACCTCAAGCGATATAAACCAGAGCAATAATATCTCTACCTGGACAACTACAGTTATAATTTCAGGTGCAGACCTTTGGGTAAAAAAGGAGTTAATCTATCCTGGAGGCGAGCTTATGCAGGGCGAATGGGCAACATACACAATCTCCTATGGAAATAGAGATACAGCAAAGAAAACAGCAGAGAATATTAAAATATATGAGAGCATACCAGGAGAGTTTGAAAGTACAAGCCCATCATTTCCCTATTCAGTACCAACAAACCTTGTTCCTGGGGATCAAGGTATGATCTTCTTTACCGGAAAGGTAAAAGATAATACTGCCTCAAATAGTGTTACAAATATAGCAAGCATTACATCAACCACGGATGAGATGAACCCGGGCGATAATGTATCAAGCGTTATAACCCATGTTGAAGCACCAAATGCAGACCTCTGGGCAGAGTCTAAGCACTGTCCAAATGAACAGCGTGAGCTAGGGGCGGTAAATACATACCAGATAAAGATAACCAATAATGGACCTACCACGGCAAAGAATATTTATCTTTATGATTATTTATGGGGCACTAGCTCAGATGGCATCCCCTGGCTTCTTTATAAGGATGCTCAGGATGATTCTTCAGCAGACCTTATTTCCTATCCACCCGTAGACCAATCAGGCACGGTTACCTGGAAGTTGGCTGACCTTGACTCGGGAAGGTCTAACAATATTTGGGTTAAGGTAAAGGTGAACGAAGATATCCAAGGCTCAACCACCTTACAAAATATCTGCTATGTTAAATCAACTACACTAGAGGACCCAAACCCTTCAAACAACTGGGTCTATTCAAACCCATTCCATATTATGGGACCTGATTTGAGTATTACAAAAACCGCAAGTGGCCCTTCGGATGTCTCAGGTTCTGATACAGTTACCTTTACCTTAACTTACAAAAATAATGGGGATAAGACAGCTAATAGTATTATTGTTCAAGATTTCCTTCCCACAGGCTTTGTCTATCAATCCGCCTCTCCTCCCCCTAACATCAATACACCGGGAGCAAGCACTAGAACATTAACCTGGAATAGCCTTGGCAATCTTGCTAGTGGCTCAACAGGGGTAATAACCATCTATACTACCGTAAAAATAGATACCCCTGCCTCAACCACCCTTACTAATGTTGCCACGATTTCATCCGCCACCCATGAGACAAACTGGACAAACAACCAGGCATCTGCCTCAAAGCATATCATTGGCGTGGATGTTTATCTTACAAAATCCGCTCCAGGTGAAATGGATGCAGGTAGTAATTTTAACTATACCCTAAACTATGGAAACAATGGCCCAGGCACAGCAAGGATGGTGGTGATTACCGACAACCTTCCCTCCTCGGTTACATTTCTCTCAAGCAATCCTCCATCAACGGGTGAGGGAAATAACAGAACCTGGAACATTGGCACCCTAACCGATGATCAAAGCGGCAATATCTCAATAACTGTCCAGGCAAACACAGGTATTCCTGGCTCAACCACCTTTATAAACACAGCCACGATAACCACAGGAAATTATCAAGCAAATAAAACCAATGATTCAGACTCCTGTGATGTCCATATTGCCTTTTGTGATGTTGAGGTGACAGGTAAATCTTGTAATTCGGGAGAGCAGGTAGAGGCAAATGAGCTAATCAGATACACGATATCTTATAGAAATAATGGCCCTGGCATTGCAAGGAGCTGCACATTGAAGGATTATCTTCCTGCTGGCTCGGTTACCTTTTTTGCTGCAGAGGGTGGCGGTTCTCCAGTAAATAATGTTTTTACCTGGAACGACATTGGAACCCTTACCGATGATCAAACCGGCTCAAGGTGGATAGATGTAAGGGTAAATTCTGGTATTCCTGGCTCAACAACATTTAGAAATTATGCCAGCATAACCACTCAATCTTCTGAAGATGTAGGAGACCTTGCTAACAACAGCAATTACTGCCAAAACCATGTAGCAAGGCCAGATGTAGAGGTGCAGAAATGGACCGATAACTTTGAGATACCACCAGGCAATCAATTCACCTACACCATAGGATACAGAAACTATGGCGAGGGTGCAACGGCAACCGGGGTTGTCTTAACCGACCTCCTTCCCACAAATGTTCCTTTAACGATTGTTGGGACAGATGGAGGGGTGGTTACATATACCGGCGGAACACCAACCAGGGTAACTTGGAATATCGGAACCCTTACCCATTCAAGTACTTGGCAATACAAGTATCTGATAGTTAAATTAGGTGCTAATGCAATGGGCTGCACATACTTTACCAACCAGGCAACCATATCCTGCACAAATACCCCTGAGGTAAGCACAAATAATAACCTTGACTCTTGCGAAAACCATGTAGCAAGGCCAGATGTAGAGGTGCAGAAATGGACCGATAACTTTGAGATACCACCAGGCAATCAATTCACCTACACCATAGGATACAGAAACTATGGCGAGGGTGCAACGGCAACCGGGGTTGTCTTAACCGACCTCCTTCCCACAAATGTTCCTTTAACGATTGTTGGGACAGATGGAGGGGTGGTTACATATACCGGCGGAACACCAACCAGGGTAACTTGGAATATCGGAACCCTTACCCATTCAAGTACTTGGCAATACAAGTATCTGATAGTTAAATTAGGTGCTAATGCGGTTGGTTCAACCACCTTTAGAAATTATGCCACCATATCCTGCACAAATTTACCCGAGGAAAATTCAAACAACAATACTGACTATTGTGATAACCATGTGGCAACCTCTGATGTCTGGGTAGATAAAGAGCCAGAATATCAAGAGGTGGCCTTAGGTGCTAATGTTAGCTGGACAATCTACTATGGAAACAATGGACCTGCTACAGCCACTGGCGTTGTAATGGTAGATACCCTGCCAAATGATGTAACAATAACAGATAATGGTGGCGGCGTTCCTTCAGGAAACAGCAGTATTACCTGGGATTTAGACACACTAGCATCAGGCTATTTCTCATCAAAGGTAATCACAGTAACACTAGGTCCATCCTGGGTTGGCTCAACCACAGCAACTAACCAAGCAGCCATAACCAGTGCAAGCGTTGATAGCGATTTATGGAATAACGATGATACAGTGGAGGTCCATATTGAAGGACCTGATGTTTGGATAAACAAGGAGCCAGATTATCAAGAGCTAGCCCCTGGCTCTCTCTCTTTATTCACCATAACCTATGGAAACGCGGCAGACATTGCTACTGCAACCAATGTCTGGATAAGCGATGCCTTTCCCACCCAATACCTTGAATTCATAAGTAGCATACCAGGCACAACCACCGGCTTTTCCTGGTTCATTGGCACATTAACCGCAGGTCAAGGGGGTTCTATCCAAATAAACTTCAGGGTAAGAGGCGATGCCCCGGCATCAATTACGACAACAAACATTGCCACCATATCCTGTGCTAATGAATGTCCTGAGGATTTAGGGAATAATATAGACGATGTAGATGTCCACATCCAAGGAGCAGATGTCTGGCTCACCAAGGGATTTCCAAATCCACAATATCGGTTTATTACCGAAAGGTTTAATAATATAGATGTAGGTGAGTATGCCTATCCAACATTTGGCGATATAGATGGAGATTCTGACCTGGACTTAATTGTTGGAGAACAGACAAATAATGAGCTTAATTTGTATAAAAATATTGGCTCTCCTGTTAATCCATCCTGGGCACCTGTAGTCAATATCTTTAATAACCCTACTTATGGAAATATCACTACCCCTGAGCAAACTTCTTGTCCAGTTCTTGTTGATATAGACAATGACCTTGACCTTGACCTCTTTGTGGGTGGTATGTCTGGCAGGGTTCGATTTTATGAGAATACAGGTTCTACAACGCTTCCCTATTGGACAGATAGAGGCAATGTTGTTAATACTGGTTATAACACAAAGATTACATTTTGTGATATAGACAATGATGGTCTTTTAGACCTTTTTATTGGAAGGGATGATGGATATATCTCATTCTACAGGAATACAGGAACAATGGTTGCACCTGCCTGGATTTTAGTTGCCAATCAATATAACAATATAGATGTAGGTGATGTTTCTTCGCCTATTTTCTGCGATATAGACAGAGATGGAGATTATGACCTATTCATTGGGAACTCACAAGGCATAGTTTATTTTTATAGAAACGATGGCACACCACAAACAGCTGCCTGGACTTATATAACCAACTACTTTCAGGGAATAGATGTAGGAAACTATAGCCGTGGATTCTCTTTTGCTGATATAGACCAGGATGGCGACCTTGACCTTTTTATTGGCGAAGATAGTGGCTACATCAACCAATACGAGAATTTCTATCAATTCTATCCCAATGAGCCTGTTCAATTTAACATTGCCTATGGAAATGCTGGCAATACACCTGCACAAGCCGTTTTTGTCTATGATTTACTACCCACAGGCTTTGTCTATCAGGAAGCATTTCCAGCCCCAACTTCACAAAATGGCAATTACCTTACCTGGAATTTAGGCACCCTGCAACCCAATGCAATTGGCACAATTATAATAAGAGGAGCTATCTCAGACTCTGCCATTGCTTCAACAACATTTCAAAACAAAGCATCCATTACAACAACCACCCCGGAATGCCAAAAAAGGCCAAATAATGGCACAGCAACATATCATATTGGCACTGCCACAATGGATTTATCCATTGAAAAGATAGGCCCAGCGGGTGCGGCACCTGGACAAAACATAAACTATACCCTAAATTTAAGGAATGTAAGGCTTTCCCCTGGGCTTCTGGGTGAGTATTATAATGATGGCATAGACCTTGATGATGACGAATTTCCACCATTTAGCGGCAATCCAAATTATACCCGGGTTGATGAAAATATAAATTATGGCAGCACAGTTGATGGAAGATACTGGACACCCTATGGGTTTGATAACCTATTTTCTGTTAGGTGGCAAGGTTATCTTAAGATAGATACAGCCAGAACTTATAATTTTACATTAAGGTCAGATGACCATTCCTGGCTATATATAGATGATACTTTAGTGATAAATTATGGCACAGCCCATGGCTTTGAGTGGAGTGGGAGAAGCGGTAGCATCTATCTTACCCCTGGTTTCCATCGGATTAAGGTAATCTTCCATGAGAATTATGGTCATCAGGCAATTGACCTGGCATGGGATGTGCCAGTTGCAGGAACAATCATCCCAAGGGATGTTTTATTCTGCGTTGACCCCTCTGCCTTAGGTGGCTATCCCGCATCCAATGTTACAGCCTATGACCTTTGGCCAACCTACCCAGGAACAAGTGCATTAGCAGGAAGTCTAACATATATCTCATCAAGCCTTGATGCCTATCCCCACACAAGTGTTGATATTGGCACTTTAACCCTTTATACCTGGACAGGAATAGACCTGCCTGTTGGAATAACCCCACATACCCTAATTGGCTTTGTCAATTGCGTTGCCTCAACCACGATAATTAACACCGGTTCAATCTCAGGTACACCCGATGCTGATAAAACAAACAATCTTGGGACAACAAGTGCCCATGTTGCAGAGGCAGATATAGCAATTAAAAAGCTTATTCAAAAGATGCCATCCTTCAGCTATGTTACCAACCTTTATAACAGGCAATCTGAGACCCTTTCCAATGAAACAAAGCCATTCTTTGCTGATATAGACAATGATGGAGACCTTGATATGTTTGTTGGAAGATATGATGGAAGAATTAGATTCTCAACAAACACAGGGACATATCAGAATCCATCATGGGCTTCCTATTCTTTCTTAAGGTCAGGGGGGAGTAATATAGATGTAGGAGAGCGTGCCAGCCCTTGTTTGGTTGATATAGATAGAGATGGTGATTTAGACCTTTTTGTTGGCCAGAATGAGGGGACTATAGTATTTTATAGGAACACAGGAAGTCCAAACTCCCCTGTTTATACCCTGGTTTCTAGCAACTACTTTAATACAAACATAGGATGGGGTCCTAGCCCTTGCTTTGTTGATATAGATGGTGATGGTGATTATGATTGCTTTGTTGGCGAGCATTATTATGGAGGAATAAACTTCTTCAGAAATACAGGGACACCAGAGGCTCCATCTTGGGACCCAATGGTAGAAAATTGGGTGTCAATAGCTGGAAACTATTTAACCCCAACATTCTTTGACTTAGGGCAGGATGGAGACTGGGATTTGGTAGTTGGAGAAGAGGATGGTTCTCTAAATCTCCTGGAAAATATTGGAACACCACAAAGCCCATCCTGGGCACCATTAGTAACAAACTATGGAGGGATAAATGTTTCCCCTAATTCAGCCCCAACATTCTGTGATATAGATGGCGATGGTGATGCTGACCTATTCGTTGGCACTGATAGAAGTAATACCTATGTATTTTTCTATGAAGATACAGCAAGCATTGAGGGTTTAACAGGGAAGGTAATGAACTTTACCCTTATTTACAAAAACAACAAGGGTGTTGATATGCCAAACACTCAGGTGATTGATGTTTTGCCTTCTGATCTTATTTACAATTCCTCAATCCCTTCGGGAATTGTTAACGGACAAACGATTACCTGGAACCTTGACACCCTGCTCCCATACACAACGGGAAGAATCCTCCTTTATGGAACAGTAGGCTATACAGCAATTGGCTCAAATACATTGATAAACTATGCTTCAATAACCTCAAGCCTGGTTGAATATGAATATAAAAACAACATAGCAACAGCATCTTTTCATATACTAGGACCCGATCTTGTCATCTATAAGCTTGGCCAAAAAGACCCGAGCTGGACATTTATGACAAGCACATATAACAATATTGATGTGGGTAATTATGCCGCTCCTTCTTTCTGTGATATAGATGCAGATGGTGACCTTGACCTCTTTGTGAGGGGATATGGAGATGGAAATGACGGTGGAAGGATAAAATATTATCGGAATGATGGAAATGCAACAAGCCCTCTCTGGACTTTTATAACCCACTCTTATAACGATATAGATACCGGTGATCATGCTTTTCCTGCATTTGTAGATATAGATGGGGATGGTGATTATGACCTCTTTGTTGGAGGAACTGATTGCAGGATAAGGTATTACAGAAATGATGGAAATGCAGCCAACCCTAATTGGACATTTATAACCAACTATTATAACAGTATAGATGTAGGTAATTATGTGGCGACTCCATTCTTTTGTGATATAGATGGAGATTCTGATTTTGACCTCTTTATTGGAAGATATGGTGGACAAATATACTATTACAGGAATGATGGAAATTCTACAAGCCCTTCCTGGACTTTTGTAACAAACACTTATAATGGCATTGATGTTGGGAATATTTCTGCTCCTTTCTTCTGTGATATAGACAGCGATTCTGACCTTGACCTCTTTGTGGGAAGAGACGATGGAAGGACAACATATTATAAGAATACAGGAAGTGTAACAAGCCCTCTCTGGACATTTATAACAGACTATTATAACACTATAGATGTAGGCAGTGAGATATCAATTCCTTTTTTCTGTGATATAGATGGAGATGGTGACCTTGACCTGTTTATTGGAAATAATACAGGAAATATATGGTATTATAGAAACGATCTAACCCATACATCCGAGCTTCAGGTTGGAAAAAGCGGTAATTATCTTTTAAAATACAAGAATTGTGGAGCAGGCTATGCTGGAGGTGCTATTGCCTATGACCTCCTTCCCTATCCCCTTATTTTTGTTCAAGCAACGCCAACCCAGGCTTCAGTCTCTTTGCTTGGTTCAGATACATTGATTACCTGGAACATAGGAAACATAAGGTCAAACCAAGAGGGAAATATTGTTTTTACAGCATCTGCTCCCTTAACCGCGATTGGCTCAACTACCCTTACCAACTATGGCTCGATTACATCAGCTACCTTTGAGACAAACCTAAGCAACAATACCTCATCTTGGCAGGTTCACATCAAGCCACCCACTTTGGATGTGGTAATTGATAAGAAGGTTTATAAGCAGGGAGGATTCTTAGCCGAATACTTCAATGATGACCCAAATTTCATTGGCTCTCCGGTTTTAACTAGAATAGACCCCACGATTGATTTTAATTGGGAAAATGGCTCACCTGGGCCTGGGGTTAATTCTGATAACTTCTCAGTAAGATGGACGGGAATGATTTATGTTAAGACCGCAGGAGATCACAACTTTGCCAGCTATCATCCCTATGATGATTGGCTAGATACCGACGATGGAATGAGGGTTATTATAGATGATATTACTGTCTTTGATGGATATTGGAATAGTGGAGATTTAGGGAGGAATCAAATCATCTCCCTTTCGGTTGGCTGGCATAAGATAAGGGTTGAGTATCGGGAAATAAGCGATGCAGCAAGGGCAATCCTTTGGTGGACTCCTCAGGATGATTACCGATGGCAATCTATTGCCCCTGATCGGCTATATTATCCGATAAGCCTGGCTGAGATGAATGGAGGCGAAAAGGTAGTCTATAGAATAGACTATGCAAATGGAACACTAACTGAGGGATTCTTGGGAGAATATTTTAACAATGAAAACCTATCTGGTACACCAGTTTTAACTAGAATTGATCCAACCATTGATTTTAGCTGGGGAAATGGCTCACCTGGTTCTGGGGTTAATTCTAATAATTTCTCAGTCCGATGGACGGGAATGTTCTATGTTAAGCAGTCTGGAAATCATCGCTTTAGCACTTATCAGCACGATGGTGATGGGCTATCCACAAGCGATGGAATGAGACTCCTTGTAGATGACATCACTGTTTTTGATAGGTATTGGAATGACGGAGATTGTTGGATAAATAGCGACTACGTCTCTCTTTCGGTTGGTTGGCATAAAATAAGGGTTGAGTATCGGGAAGCAAGCGATAATGCAAGGGCAATCCTTTGGTGGGCTCTTGCGGAAGATTGGCGCTGGCAATCTATTGCACCAGCAAGGGTTTTCCCAGGGATAGAGGTAGAGGATGCAAGCTCTGTTGAAATATATGACCTTATTCCAGAGGGGATTGGTTCTATCAGCTCAACCCGTGCTCCCGATAGCATTATCCCATATGGAACTTATACAATGCTTTATTGGAATATTGGAAGCCTTCCAAAATGGACAAGAAATTCTATTATTATCACAGGAACAACTAGCGAATCCCTTATCTCCTCAACAACACTTACAAACTATGCCTCAATTACAACGCCTGCACATGAGGCAACAAAGGATAATAACCTTGCTTCCTCCGCCATTCATATCCTACCATCTCCCATTGACCTTACAATAGGAAAGAAGGCATACCGAAAGGGAGGTTTGCTTGGCGAATACTTTAACTCTGACCCAAATTTCATTAGCTCTCCGGTTTTAGTAAGAATTGACCCAACCATTGACTTTAACTGGGGAAATGGCTCACCCGGGCCGGGGGTGAATTCTGATAACTTCTCAGTAAGATGGACGGGAATGATTTATGTTAAGACCGCAGGAAATCACAACTTTGCCAGCTATCATCCCTATGATGATTGGCTAGATACCGACAATGGAATGAGGGTTATTATAGATGATATTACTGTCTTTGATGGATATTGGAATAGTGGAGATTTAGGGAGGAATCAAATCATCTCCCTTTCGGTTGGCTGGCATAAGATAAGGGTAGAATATCGGGAGATAAGTGAGCCAGCAAGGGCAATCCTTGTGTGGGCTCCTGCGGATAATTACACATGGCAGCCGATTGCCCAAGATAGGCTATATTACCCCTCTACAGAAGTTGAGCCAGGGGCAGGAATAGTCTATACGCTAGACTATGCCCAAGGGACATTTACCGAGGGATTTCTAGGCGAATACTTTAACAATGACCCAAATTTCATTGGCTCTCCGGTTTTAACTAGAATAGACCCCACGATTGATTTTAATTGGGAAAATGGCTCACCTGGGCCTGGGGTTAATTCTGATAACTTCTCAGTAAGATGGACGGGAATGATTTATGTTAAGACCGCAGGAGATCACAACTTTGCCAGCTATCATCCCTATGATGATTGGCTAGATACCGACGATGGAATGAGGGTTATTATAGATGATATTACTGTCTTTGATGGATATTGGAATAGTGGAGATTTAGGGAGGAATCAAATCATCTCCCTTTCGGTTGGCTGGCATAAGATAAGGGTTGAGTATCGGGAAATAAGCGATGCTGCAAGGGCAATCCTTGTGTGGGCTCCTGCGGATGATTACCGATGGCAATCTATTGCCCCAGCAAGGGTTGTCTCATCTACTTTGCCTTATAATATCTATGCCCGAGGTGTGGTTGTCTCTGATACCTTCCCCTCTGGGCTTATTTATAACACCGCAAACCCAACCCCAGCTACACCGTTTCCAAACTTTAGCTGGAATATCGGCGACTTAAGGGGAAGGGGCTGGGTGATTATAGCAGGCACCATCCCTACCAACGCGATTGGTTCTACCACCTATATCAATTATGCCTCCATCACTACGACAAGCATTGACAATGACCCAACAAACAATCAAACCTCCCTTTTAATCCATGTCCCAGGCCCTCAAATTTACATCAATAAGACATCCCTTTATAATGAAATGACTCCGGGCGAGTCAATTATCTATTACCTTAACTATGGAAATAAAGGTGGAGTAAATGCCGGAAGCGTTACTGTCTATGACTGGCTTCCGATAGAAATTACGAATGCAACCTTTACTACCAAGCCAAATGGAAGTATGACCCTGGCCACCCAAACCCTCTATTACTTCAACCTTGGAACCCTAAACATTGGAAACTATGGGACAATTACGATAAAAGGCTCTATATCAAGTAACCTTCTTGGCTCAAGTACAATAATAAATGTTGCAACCATAAGCTCAATGCAGGGTGCCCAATACCCGGCCTCCTGCACCTCAAGCTGGTCTCTACATATCCCTGGACCTGACCTTTATATCTACAAATTCCAGCCAAAGGAGGCAACCTTTACCCTAAGGACAATAGATTATAATGGCATAAATGTAGGGGCAAGGGCAGTTCCAAGGTTTGTTGACCTAGATGGAGATTCTGACTATGACCTGCTTGTTGATGGAAATGCGGCCGCACCCGGCAATATGATTTTTTATCGAAACGATGGAAACCCAGGCAATGCCAGTTGGACTTTGGTAAGCTCTGATTATGCGGCAGGAACCGCCATTGTAGAGGAGGCAAATGATGCCCATTGCTTTGTTGATGTAGATAATGACAATGATTATGACCTCTTCCAGGGGGATGGAGCAGCGGCAGGAGGGAGATCGTATATAGAGCGATACACAAATATGGGAAGATGGGCTGCACCACAATGGACATCATCCAATACGACATATATTGAGTTTACAGGCAACAAAGATAAGCTTGTCCCAGCCTTTGTTGATATAGATTCAGATGGCGATTTTGATCTATTTGTTGGCAAAAGCGATGGAAAGATAGCATACCTTAAAAATACAGGAAGTGCCCAAGCCCCAGGCTTTGCAAGTCAAGGGGATGTAATAAACCTACCCGCTGGCTTAAATGATGCTGCTCCAGCCTTTATTGACATTGACAATGACCTTGATTATGACCTATTGGTGGGAGCTAGCGATGGCAATGTATATCTCTACAGAAATACCGGCACACCACAAAATCCAAGCTGGAGTGAAGAAGGGGTCAAATTTAGTGGGCTCGGAGGTGATTGCATTCCCGAGGTCTGTGATATAGACAGCGATGGCGATATGGATCTGTTTATTGGAGATAGTAATGGAAACATAGCCTTCTTTGAGAATACAACAGAAAAAGTTGGCTCTACAGTTGCTCCCGAGGGACACCTAACCTACTACCTTAAATATGGAAACAATGGGCCAAGCCGGGTAGCCCAGGCTACGATAACCGATACCCTACCAACTGAGCTTGAGGTTATCTCCTCCATCCCTGGCACAACCACCCAGAGTGGAAACCTCCTAACCTGGTCTATTTCTGGTATAGAAAGCCATAAATGGGCAACCATTACAGTAACCTGCAGGGTAAAGCCATCTGCTCCAGAAGGCACCATAACAAACACAGCCCAAATAAGCTATCCTGGTTGCGATGTTTATTCTTTAAACAATATTGGAAGCTGGTCAAACTTCATTGGCTCAATGGACCTTGAGATAACAAAGGAAATAAGGGAATCTCCATTTACATTCATCACAGATAGATTTGGAACAATAAATGTTGGAGCTTATTCTTCTCCTGCTTTTTGTGATATGGATAAAGATGGTTTGCTGGATATGGTCATTGGAACCTCAAATGGAGCTATAGCCTTCTTTAAAAATACAGGAAGCCCAGGAACGCCTACCTGGACAAACCAAGGTATTTTAACCCTTCCAGCTGGAAGAACAAGGGCACACCCCTGCTTTGTTAAGGTAGATGGTGATTCAAATATTGACCTCCTTGTAGGATGTGGCGAAGGAACAATAAGGGTTTATATGGGAAGCGGAACAGCTCCAGCAAATTGGACAGATAAGGGTGATTTTTATATAACCCTCCAAGTAGGGACAGACACAGTTGATGTTGGTAATAATTCTGCTCCCTATCCTGTTGATATAGATAATGACGGTGATGATGACCTTATGGTTGGACATCAAGGGGGTGAATTATACTCTTTTACGAATAATAATGGGGGTATATGGGAGTTGTATTCACCTAATTATGCAAATATTGCGTTGGGTGCAGCAAGCGATCCTTCCCCAGCATTTTTTGATGCAGATGATGATGCTGATTTTGACCTATTTATTGGGTATATAGAGGGAAAGATAAAGTATTATAAAAATACAGGAAATCCACAAAATGCAAATTTTTCAAACATTCCAACAGAAAATGAATATTTAGATATAGATGTAGGTAATAATGCTGTGCCAGTATTTGCTGATGTAGATGGAAATGGCAAAGAAGATTTATTGATTGGAAGCGAAGATGGCTATATCACATATTTTAGAAACGAAGGAAACTGGGGAACATCTGCTGTTTATGGAAAAACAATTGTCTATAACCTAAAGTGCAAGAAAACAGGCTCACTTCCTGCGGATAATGTCAGGGTTTTTGACGAGCTACCAGAAGGAATAGATTTTTTAAGATATGCTATTACCCCTTCAACATATCTAGCAACCATTACAACATCAGGAAAGCTTGCTACCTGGAGCTTTGGCAATTTTGGAAGCTCTCAGGAAGAATGGACAATCGTTCTAACTGGTTCTGTAACTGGCCCTGCCTCAACCACAGTTACAAACTATGCCACTATTACCTCAGACTCGGTTGAGCAAACATACGATAACAATATTTCATCCCAGACATCCCATATAACCAGAATATCGGCAGATGTAAAAATAGAGAAAAAGCATGGAAGGTGTAGCTGGGATGAGAATGACCCTCAACCATCTTATGTTCCTGTTCTTCCTGATGGTGCTTATATTTATTATTACCTTTACTATAGAAACGAAGGCGATTCTGATGCAAAGGATGTTAAAATTAAAGACATCCTTCCTGTTGGCGTAGAATATCGTAGTGCAAGTCCATTAGAACCAAATGTTGGGACAACTACAATAAATGGAAGTGAAACAACAGAGCTTATATGGAATATAGGAGCCATTCTAAAACAATCTGGCACAAGCACTATAAAAATAGAAACCTATGTTCCTCCTTCTATCGCAACAGGCACAATTCTTATCAATGCCTCATCCATAACAACAACATCCTATGAGGAGGATAAATTGGATAACATTTCTACCTGGACAACGATTGTCAAAGAGCAAGCCATTGACCTTGTAATAGAGAAAACCTATTTTGGAACAGAAACGGTAATACCTGGCAATAATATAGCATTTACACTTTCATTTAGAAATTTAGGGACAATATCTACACTTACAGATGTTGTTATAGTTGATGACTATGACCAAAGTAGATTGGGCGGTAATCCACAAAATGGCCTTACATTTCAAAGAATTGTGGATGATAACATTCCTTCAATTGTTATTGGAAGCACAACAGATAATAGTTATCTAACCATAGCATTGGGCTCAATAACAAGCAATCAGACATATAGCATAGATGTTGTTTTTAGTCTTTCTGGAGGTGCTCTTCCTTCTTCATATGTTTTTAATCAGGCATCTATTACTTATACAGGTTCTTTGGCGAATGAAACCTATCTTTGTAATAATTCTTCTCAAGCCTCAGTCCTTATTGGAACACCAACCATTAGGCTTTATATAGCAGGCACACCTCCTTGGGGAACTGGTTCATCGGGTGAAGAGAGGATTTATTCCTTCGTTATTTATAATGATGGAAATATAGGGTCTGGTGGAACCATAACCATAACATTTCCTAGCTATCTTTCCTATGTAGAAACAGGGACATCAAGGCTTTCTGGTAGATTAGAGCCTGTTACTGCAACCTATGGAGCAACATGGACACTCCAATGGGTTATAAACCCTTATATTGAAAAAGAGAAAGAGGAAAAAAAGGCAGAGAAATCCCTTCTTATAGGTGGAGTTATAGAAACTGGAACAAATCGGGGACAACCCAGGAAAAAGGTGGGAACCCCTGACCCAACAGCAACTCCTTTGCCATTCTTCCTTGTAAATACAAATGTTGGAACAATTACTTTTCCTGTTAGTATAACGATAACAACAGAGATAGAGCCATTTTATACCTCTACTACATTTATTAACCCAGAGGATGTTCATTCTTATGGTACTTTTTCTGAAGAGATCCTAATACCATTTTCAGCACCAACAGGAATGGCTTTACAGGAGAATTCAGAGAATGCAACAATGATAAGCATTCCATCTTATGTCAGGGATGGAGGTCTTATCCTTTATTGTATAAGGTTTGAAAACAATACAAATCCAAGCTTAATTGAGGTAAGGGATGTTTTACCAGAGGGCTTTGAATTTTCATCCCTTGAGCCTCCTGTTCTTGTTAACAGAAATAGAACATCTGGGATGATAGGAAATTTTACGATGAATAATGGAATTCTTACCATCTCATTTAATGGAGCTATAGGAACATCTGGCGAGATATGGTTCTGGGGAAAGACAAAGAGAGGAAGCACAAAAATTGGAAATAAGGCTGACATTAGCTTTGATGGAGGAAGAAATTGGACTTCGCTCTTTGTTGCAAATTATGTTGATGAAATAGCCCCGATAATTAAATCCTTTGATCTCTTTGGAACATCGGCAACCATTATTGCTACCTGGCTAGGTGAGGATATTGGAATGTATCCATCTGGAATTGCAAAATACATCCTTTATTCAGAAGACAAGGCCAAGGTAAAGGAATGTAGGGGTGTTGATACCCAGACAACCTTTGTTGGAGAAATGGGAAAGGCTTATTCATTCTACATTGTAGCCATTGACAATGCAGGGAATAAAGGAGAGCCATCAGATGTAAGGACATTCCAAATTTTGCAAGCTACATACACAGCCCTATATTTAGGTGATGTAATTGTCTTTCCAAACCCATACAGGCTATCAAAGCATAGGGATTATGGGATAAGCTTTGGAGCAAAGAAAGAAGAATATAGAAACAGAAACCTTACAGACTATGCAACCATTAGAATATTCAATATTAAGGGCGAGCTAGTAAAAAGGCTTGAGGTTTATCCCGAGCATTATGGCGTTTATGTCTGGAAAAACCCAGAGAATGAGCTAGCATCTGGCGTTTATATCTATATCATAACCAACCCACAGGGGCAAAAATGCGCAGGCAAGCTTGCTATCATTAAATAATTTGCGCTTTTATCTATTAAAAAAGTAACTATTCACCCTAGAAAGCAGGTCAATAGAGAAAAAGTGGTTAGTGGTGAGTGATTCAGAAGATTAAACCTTACACGACTTACGCACTTAACCTTTTTGAGCTTTTGGATAAATTTAAAAGGCAAAATTTGCTATGACATCCTTTAATATTGAAATTCCCTCATCAATTTCATCCTTTGTAATTGTAAGGGGAGGAAGGAATCTTATACAATTATTACTTGGTGCGTTTATAAGAAGCCCCTTTTCTAAACATTGGCTTACAACCTTTTTTGCATCGCATTCTATATCCATTCCAATCATAAGACCAGCTTGTCTTATCTCTTTGTTTGGAATTTCTGATAGCCTTTCCTTAAAATATTTAGCCTTTTCCTTTACATCCTTTAGAAAATTATCATCTATAATAGAAAGCACAACCAATCCTGCCCTTGTTGATATGGGATTTCCTCCAAATGTTGAGGCATGCATGCCAGCTTGTAAAAGCTCACCCAACCCTTTTTTGCAAACCATAGCACCTATTGGAAAGCCTCCAGCCAAGCCCTTTGCCAATGTTATTATATCTGGAATAACATTATACATTTGATATGCAAAAATGTATCCTGTCCTTCCTATTCCTGTTTGAACCTCATCAAATATAAGTAAAAGGTCGTTTTTAAAGCAAAGCTTCCTTAATCCCTTAAGATATTCTTCTGTTGCAGGATATATCCCCCTTTCTCCCTGAATAGGCTCTACCATAATAGCAATGGTTTCTTTATCTATCTTTTTTTCTGCATCTTCTAATGAATTAAACTCAATATAATTAAACCCTGAAACCAAAGGAAAAAATCCCTTATGAATTTTCTCTTGTCCTGTTGCAGATAGGGTTGCAAGGGTTCTTCCATGAAAACTACCTTTGGCTGTAAGGATTTTATACCTTCCCTTTCCATAAACCCTTGCCAATTTAAATGCTGCCTCATTTGCCTCAGCACCTGAATTACAGAAGAATACCCTTCCTTTAAGGGATATATCTGAAAGCTCCTTTGCTAATAACAATTGGGCTTCTGTATAGTATAGATTTGATGTCTGGATAAGAAAATCAAGCTGCTCCTTTATTTCAGAAATAAGGACAGGATGAGAATATCCAAGTGGATTGCAGGCTAATCCTGATGTAAAATCAAGATAGCTCTTTCCATCACTATCATAAAGCCTTAAGCCAGAACCTCTTACAAAAAGTATATCAGGCCTTGTATATGTTGGACAAAGGTATTCGCTGTATTTCATTTCTTTTTAGAGAGAATAGAATGGAGCCATTTAATTTCTTTATGAAGACCAGAGGAAAGGCTTACTTTTGGAGAAAATGAGAGGTGTTTTTTTGCTTTTGTGATATCCGCTAATGTATCTTTCATATCTCCTTTTTGCTTATCTCTATATTCTATTTTTATGTCCTTTCCAATAAACCTTTCTATATCCTTTATTACATCATTTAATGTTACCCTATTTCCACCACCAATGTTGAATATACCCTCCTCATTAGATTCTGCTGCATGAATATTTGCATCAATAATATCAGAGACATAGGTAAAATCTCTTGTTTGGCTTCCGTCTCCATAAACTACTATAGGTTCATTCAAAAATCCTGCCTTTATAAACTTAAAGAATGCCATATCTGGTCTTTGATGGGGTCCAAATACCGTGAAATATCTTAAAGAAATAGCAGGAATGCCATAGTTTTTGCGATATAACTCAACAAGGTTTTCTGCAGAAAGCTTTGTTACGCCATAAGGAGAAAGTGGTTTTGGGATATACTCTTCTTTTAGTGGAAGGTGTTTACAATCACCATAGACAGAGGATGAAGAGGCATAAACAAATTTTTTTATATTTTTTTTCTTTATGCTCTCAAGCAACCTTTGGGTGGCAAGGATATTATCCCTTACATAGACATCAAACATATCCCAGCTCCTTCTAACCCCTGGCTGGGCAGCCTGATGGAAAACAATTTCTATATCTTGCAGGATACTTGAAAGGTTCATACTTAATAAATCCCCCTCTATTAGTTTAAATCTCTCATTATCCAATAATTCCTTAATGTTCCTCTCCTTATATTCCCTTGGATAATAATCAGAAAATTTGTCAATCCCAACAACATCCTGCCTTTTCTCTATCAAAGCGCTTGCAAGATGAGAACCAATAAACCCAGCAACACCGGTAATTAATACTTTCATATTTTTCCTTTTAGGCGGATTGCATCCCATCCGCCTCTTCCTATCTCTATAATCCCTCCGGCAATTCCAAAGAAAAAAGAGATGCCAAATATTACGCCTGTAAGAATAAATGCCTTCTCTCTTGCTATCCCAAACTGTTCAAACAATATAAGATATGCTCCCTCCCTTAAGGAAATTCCACCCACAGATATAGGAATAAGCATAGATAGGATGGCTAGGCTTGAGATAAACCCTATAGTAAAAAATGAAAGCCTTACATCAAGGCTCTTTAAGACCAGAAGAGTTCCAAGAATCCCAAAGAGCTGGGTGATAATAGATAATGTAAAAGACAAGAAAATAAGCCAGGGATTCTCCTTTTTAAGCAAGGATAAAGAGCCTGAAAATCTTTTAAAAAAAGGCATATTAAGAATAAGAAAGAATCCAGAGATAACAGCCATACCGAGAAATGCCATTTTTAATAGAAGATTATTGCCAAAAAAGACTGGCGAGACAATCAGGGTTGAGATTATAGCGATAATAATGAGGCTTATTATTCCAATAAGTCTATCCAGAAGAATTGAAATGCCTACATCAGCTTTGCTTTCTATATCTTTATAAAGTTTCACTCCCCTTGCTACCTCATTGCTTATCTGAGTTGGAATAAAAAGACTATAAAATGCCCCTAGTAGATTGTAACAGAATAGGCTTTTTATAGATGGCTTTTTATATCCTAGTCCCAAAAGCAAGATCTTCCATCTTAGACTTAAAAGCCAAAGGCCGATTATGGAGATAAAAATGTTTAACAAGATCCAGAAAAGGTTAAGGGAAAAAAGGCACTCCCATAACCTTTTTGTATCTACCCTACTTATAAGATACCACAGGATAGCAAGGAGGAAAGCAATCTTTAGCCACATCAACTTCACTTCTGTTTCATCCTCATCAAATCCATTGTTAAACCTATAGCAAAGAGATTAAGGGATGAAAGAAAAGAGATAATAGCAAGACCTATCCAGAGGTCTTTGCCTAAAAATAGCCATAAAAGGAATAGTATTAAGCTTAAAATGAAAGAAATTCCTACTAGAGGAAGAATTGCCTTGATGGGATTAAAATAAAGAAGGGTTTCAGTAAGTATCTGTCCTGTTCTTAGGGTATCCCTTATATACCGAACATGAGACCTTCCCTTTCTTTTGTGATATTGAATCGGGACAAACTTTACAAAGCAGCCTTGGCGAAGTAAATTTAAGGTTAAGGTAGTGGAAAATGAAAAGCCTGGGCAGATAATATGGCTAATCTTTTCTATTATCCCTTTTTTGAATATCCTCATTCCTGAATTAACATCGGGTATCTTTTCTCCGGTTACATATTGTGCCATCCATTGAAATATTTCCCTTGCTGGTTGTTTTAAAATACTACCCCGATAATGAACCCCTTTTCTTGCACCAATTACCATATCAAATTCATTACTAAATTCCAATAATTTAAGGAAATCTTCGGGATTGTAGCTTCCATCACCATCCATCATCCCTATAAGGTCATATTTGGCATTTTCTATTCCCTTTAGTATTGCCCTTCCATAACCTGCATTAATAGGATGTCTTATAACCCTTGCCCCTTTTTCTTCTGCTATCCTTCCCGTATTGTCAACTGAGCCATCATCAACAACAATTATCTCAAAATCCCTATTTGTAGATAAAAAAACATTTTTTGTCTTTTCTATAACCTCGCCAATTGCCTTTTCTTCATTAAAAACAGGGATAACAATGCTAATTGCTTTCATCATTTTTTTAATTCCAATTTTCCTAATTCTAAAAGGCTTTCCAAATCTTTTATTTCTTGAGGCAATAAAGCTTTAAATAATTCACGAACATCATTTATTTTTTCATCGCCTGCTTGGCCTAACATTCGGCTAATATCGGCTATATCTTGAACACGACCAGATTTGTATTTTAGCAATATTAGATATTCAAGGGGCATAATAGGAAGACCCTGCAAATCTCTATTGTTTTGTGCCAGCGATACTGCATCTTCATAAGATTCGTCTAATTCTATTACATCTATAGACTCACCTTTGTAAGATAGCCATGATGAACCGGAGATGGTCAATTCTCCTTGATATTTAAAGCCATTAGATTTCAATTGCTCTCTTACTATTTCTCTATCCCTTGCTAATATTGCTATATCCAAGTCTTGGGTAGCCCTTTCTGGCATATAAAGGCGGCTACCTACCGCACCCACTACTGCCCAAGGAATACTCAATACATCACTTAAATCACACCATTTTCTTCTGGCTGTTCTTTTTTTAAGCATGTTAATATTACTCCCTGTGCCTTTTCGTTGATGCTTTCTTGCTAATTTTATCACTAATCTATGCGTTTCCATTCCTTTATACCCTTTACTTTAATCCAGCCTTCACCATATAATAGCCTTTGGAGTATCTTTGGAACACCATAACAGGAAGATGGATGAATTAATCTTAACAACTTCGAATCAAAGATATTATCTATTTTTTCTTCTAAAAAAACAGGTTGAGAATAATTTCTTCTAAACCATTGTTTAATCTCATCTTTGGTATATCTTTCCAGAATAGGTACATAAAAAACATCCAGGAGGTTGCAGAGAAAAAGCTTATTTTTAATTATAATGGAAAGTAAATTTTTGCCTATTTTGTAAGGAATTATTTTGGCTATTAAACGACCAAGGCTTATGCAAAAAGAAGCAATTCCTCCCTTACCATACAAACCTAAATAAATCTTTCCTTTTGTTTTTAAACATCTCGTCAATTCCATAGAACCAGATAAAGGAGAAATAGTGCGGTGGAGAACACCACTACAGTGCACAAAATCAAAAATCTCATCTTTAAAAGGAAGTTTTAAAGTGCTAGCTTGAATAAAATAAACATTTTTCTCTTCTTTGTTTAATTCTCTGGCTTTCTTCAAATTTTCAATTGCAATATCAATTCCTATAACTACCTTTCCCCCATGCATTTTCATGCTTGCAACAGCTCTATCTAAACCACAACCTGCATCCAAGCATATTTTGTCTTTGAAAAAATTACTCTCCTCATTTAAGAACGAGGGAGACAAAATCTGTTTTAGTTTTGCATAATGCTCCCTTCCCAAGGGATGGATTTCAGAATATAATATTGCTGTTTTGCTTTCTCTTATATCCATTTGTATTTATTCACCCACCATAAAATCTTCTATGGCTAATATATCCAACTCTCCCAATTTAAATGCCCTTACTGCATCCTCTGGAGAACAGACAATGGGCTCCTCATGCATATTAAAGCTTGTGTTTATAAGGATTGATAGCCCAGTCAATTTTTTGTATTCTTCCAAAATTTTCCTGGCGGAAGGATTACTAGTTTCTTTGGTAATAATCTGTGGCCTTGCTGTGCCATCTACATGGACAATAGCCGGAGCTTCCTTTTTGCACCTTTCTGTAACATCATAGGTAATCGTCATAAATTGTGCAGTATGACTTGAGCGTTCATCATAATCCTTCAAAAAATAGGGGGCATTCTCTTCTAAAATCACAGGGGCAAAGGGCATAAATTCTGTTCTTTTAAGTTTTTTATTAAGCCAGTCATTTACCGTTACATCGGTTGCTTGATAGAGGATAGAACGGTTCATTAAAGCCCTTGGTCCATATTCCATGCGTCCAGCAAACCTTGCTATTACCTTACCTTGGGCTAAAAGATTAGCAATTTCAGTCTCTATACAATCTGGTTGGTAATAGTTTAATCCCTCTTTTTTAAGGACTTGTTCTATTTCTTCTTTGGAATAAGATGGCCCAAAATACACATCTTTTAGTCTTTCTAAATGTTTATATTTTCCTTGAGAAAGGGATTCTTTTGCCCATAGGTATAACCCTGCTCCTACCGCTAAACCGCCATCACCCATATGGGGATGGATAAAAACACCCTCTACCCCCTCTATTTCTCTAATTCTTTGGTTTAGCTTGACATTTGCAAAAACCCCTCCTGCCAAAGCTATTCTTTTTTGTCCAGTTTTTTTGATTGCATCTTTAATATAAGAAACCATGTTTGTCTCTAAATGATACTGAATTCCTGCTGCTATATCCTTTTTAGAGTAACCTTTCAGCCTTTTTTTTAAATAGTTTATCTCAGGCCATAAATATCTTCCCCTATTTTCTGTAGAAAACTTACCTGGATTATAGCTTACTTCTTTCTGAAATATCAAAAATGTCTCTTTTGGATTTCCATAAGCTGCTAACCCGGTTATTTTTCCCTCATGATGGCCTTCGCGAAAACCACAGATATGTGTTATGTAGGAATAATAATAACCAATGGAGTGATAAAATGGTATTTGTTGAATTAACTCCATTTTTCCATCCTTTGCTACAAATACCTTGCTACAATATCCATCGCCCGCTGCATCGCTGGTTACCACTAAGCATTCATTCCAACCCGAGGTATAATAAGCAGAAGCAGCATGGGATTCATGATGCTCGATAAACTTAACCGGTGCTTTAACACCTATGCTTCCCAAATATTGAATTGTTCTTTTAAAGTTTTTATGTTTAATCGTGGTAAAGATTGCCCGGATAAGCTTTATTCCAGGTTCAGTTCCCGTAAGTACAGATGCTATACCTATAGAAGAAAGGCTCTGTAAAACTTTCGTATTAAAATCGCGTTCAGCTGCAGTAAAATTATCTATCTTGTTTCCCGACATTAAATTAGAAAAAGTCACAAACTCAACATCAGATGGTTTTACTCCTGCTATTTTGAAAACCTCCTCAATTGATCGTTCAGGAATACCCCAATAGAGCTTTTTTCTGTTTAGCCTTTCTTCATTAACCGCAGCAATAATCTTGCCATCATTTATTAACGCTGCCCCAGAATCATGCTGAATAGCTATGCTTAAGATTAACATTTTTTTCCAATGCATATATAATTTGTAGCTAAAAGACCATTTTTGCCAAATAATTCATCTATTCTATAGGCAAGAATTGTTATAATTTGATTTATCCTCTTTACTATTGTATAGATGATTGGTATATTAAAGCACAATGAAAGCAAGATAACCTGGAAAAAACTTACTATAAATCCAACAAATCCATTTGAAACCTCAATAGAGCTTACATCAAATCCTGCCTCCTTCATCAGAAAGGAGATTCCATATTTTGTAAATCTAAAATAATCCTCTGGTTCACCGTGTATATAAAAAATATGGGGAACGCTAACAATAACATAACCTTCGGGTTTTATAACACGATATATTTCTTCTAAGCCCCTCCAGGGTTTTTTTATATGTTCCAACACCTGCATACAAATGACTGTATCAAGGCTATTATTCAAAAAAGGAAGATTTTCAATATCTGCAATTACATCTAAGTCTTTATTTGTAACATACCTATCTATAGCTATATATCTGGTCTTGTCTAATAGGGTTTTATACACAAGATTTCCTGCTCCGATATCTAAACAAATTCCTTTAGTAAATCTATCTAGTCTTGGTTTTATCTTCTTTATAATAGAATAGTGAAAGGCGGTTAGATAGAAATAGTCCTTTTCTTTTATTTGATTTATCTTATTCCAATTTTGTTTAAACATTTGTGAAATATTGAGGCGAAACATATCTTAATTTTGTGATGAAATCAGTTAATCTTCTGGGAACACAATTTTTACAGGTCTTAAGTTTTCTTTCCCCTTTTTTCATCTGGTTTCTAAAGCTTTGCATACTTATTCCATTCCAGATGTTTTTAAATTCATCTTTAAAAATATTTCCTACACTAAACCCTGAGGCACACAAGCTACAGCAGGGATAAACATTTCCATAAACATCAATATATGGGGCTGTCCATGGCTCTAAACAGACATTTTTGGTATTAGCATCTATAAGGAGATATTTCTTCCAAAACTCCTCAAATCTATTAAGGATAAAATCAAGATCGGTTTTAATCTTTAATAACTTACTTTTTTTATAAGCATTTATTAATCTCTTTTGCAAATCCTCTTTTTCAATCCCCTCGATACATCCATCTTTATCTTGGATGGATGTTGCCTCTAACATCTGATAATAAATGGTATTAATGCCAAGATTATTTGCCAAATCAATAATTTTATCTATCCCATCCATATTGTCTTTCTGAATTGCAAAGTTAAATCGAAGGTTTGGGGCTTTTGAATGTAGCTTAAGCTTCATTTCTTTTAGGCTATTTATATTTTCTATTATTTTATCAAAATAATTTCCTTTTCTAATCTTAAAGTAGGTCTCAGGGGTTGCAGCATCAATAGATATGCCGATAAGATTAACCCCACTTTCTATTATCTCTTTTAGATACCGATCAGCCAGGATAAAATTTGAGGTGATAGTAACCCGTATATTTCTATCCCTACAATATCTTATCATCTCCCAAAGATTTGGTGCCATCATTGGTTCTCCTAATCCACTTAAAGAGACAAAGAAAGGATTTATATTGTTGATTAAACAAGTAAATTTCTCCATTTCAAAGTTTTTCTTTTCTTCGAATTTAAGAGTTGTTCTAGGGCACATTTTACAATCAAGGTTGCAGGTATTATTGGGTTCAATCTGAAGATACTTTGGAAGCGAAGCTACTTTACCACTTCTTAATAAAATGTTAAAAATATACAAAAGTAATTTCATTTTTTCCTTATTTTTACAACCTTTGCTGGAATTCCAACAACAATACTAAAGGGAGGTATACTTTCTGTTACAACTGATCCAGCCCCAATTATACTTCCTTCTTCAATTGTCACCCCTCCCAATATCTTTACATTTGCTCCAATCCACACATTGTTTTTTATTATAATCTTTTTACATAAACTCCCTTGAACAAAAATTGGTTTTTCAATATCATCAAAAATATGCTGAACTGTAACAATAAAAGATTGCCCAGCGATTAAAACATCATTTCCTATTTTGACACCACTTCCTTCTCCATAAATTTGGGAATTACTACCTATATTAGTATTTTCACCAATAATAACATAACCTTCATACCCACTTGAAATATAAGTATTGTTTCCTATTGTAGAGTTTCTGCCAATTACCAAACCTTGTTTATAAGAAGTTGGGATATCAAGATAAACATATTTGTCTAATATAACACCTTCTGAAAGAAAAACTTTTTTAGGGCATCGAATAGTTATATATGAGTCAATATATGTATTGCGGTTAATTCCCGGAAACATCCAGGGGTACAATAGTTTTCTAAAGAGCATTCCTATTCCACCAGAGATTTTACTTCCTATTAATTCAACAAATTCATATTTAATTAAATCTCCAAAATTTTTACTTCCAACAAACCGAAAAATATATTTATCGATTAATGATTCTTTTAATAAATTTATATGCCTAAAAGACACATTCTTACTATCAAGCATTTTATCCATTTTTCTTAATGGTTAATATAATGGGGTTATAAAAACCAAACCATTTTGAAATTATTCTAATTCCCTCTAACATACCCAACTTTTTTAAGAATTTTAGCCATTTTTTTATTTTACCAAGATCAGCCCACTCAGAAAATTCTAAGCTTTTCATCCTTTCCTCAAAAAGGTCGATCCCCCAACCTAAAACCTCGATATTGTTAAATTGCTTAAAGCACCTTTTAAGCCATCCTAGATTGATAAAATTTAATCTCTCAATTAAGGAATAGTTTCTTCCATAAAGCCTTACATATAGCTTTGCTACTACTTTCGGGAGATAAGGAATCCAAAATATTCCATAATGTCCCTCATAAAATGAGGCATAATTAGGGATTACAAATTGTAGATAACCACCTTTTTTGATTACGCGAATAGCTTCTTTTAAAACCTTCTTTGGGTCTTGAACATGCTCTAATACTTGGGTGGAATAGATAACATCAAAGCTCTCATCGCTATAAGGTATATTCTCTCCTTTCCCCAATGTTATTATATCTTCGGGAAAACCATTTAACTTAAGAAGCTTTAAAGAAATCTCATAACAATCTTTATCTGGTTCTAATCCATAAGCATCAAAACCTCTTTCTCTTGTTGCTACTATAAATCCTCCATATCCACTTCCTAATTCTAATATTTTTTTTCCTTCTAAATCCCCAACATATCTTAATAAAACATCGATTTGCTCTTTCATCCTTGTCTCAGATACAAAATCATTTGCTATTTTATCTAAAGGCAGATTATTAACCCCATTATAATCCCTTTGGTAGCATCTCTTAATTTCAACTAATATCTCGTCGCTCACTGTCATTTTTAGCTTTTGTCTTAAATGATTATTTTTTAACCCCTCTTACAATAAAATTTGAAGAACTCTTAAATCTTCCCGTTTGAGGACAAAGCAATTCAAAGCTTAATCCCCTTTTTTCAAATAATACTTTCATTTCTTCGCTAATATTATTAAAATATCACCTTTGCAAGATAAGTTAAGGTAAAATAAAAAATAAACTATTTGGCTTAAAACCTTTCTAAATACCCCAAACCTTCCCTCTGTAATTTGAGGAGATTTGTCCAACAGAAACCTATGGATAGGTGAGTAAAAAGGAAAACCCCATTCAATGATAGAAATAGAAGCAAAACCTGCATTCTTTAGTTTTTCTACCAGTGATTCCCGTGTATAGCTTTGAACATGGCCTATCATTTTTTCTGATTCTCTTATCCTACCTTGAATAGTTGTAATAATGAGATATTTATTTGTCATTTTTGCCATATTTGTTAATGCAGCGGTATCCTCTTGAAGATGTTCTATTACATCACAACACATCACTAAATCAAAGGTTTTCGCTAAAAAATCTTTTTGGATATCCAATGCCACAAAATTTCCTTTAGGAATAAGCTTTTTTGTTTGTAATATTGCTTCCTTTGAGAGGTCTATTCCCCAAACCTCATCTATCTTTCTATCTTTTAAGAACATAGAAAGTCTCTTCCCATTTCCACAACCCACATCAAGTAAAGAGGTAATTTTTACACTTTTTAATAATTTTTTTACCAATCTTTGTTCATGCCTCAAAGATGGGCCATATTGAGAGCAATCTATCCACTTGTCTTTCCATATAATTTCATAATCAACATCCATTTTGTCTTTTACTTGATTGTTAAATAACTTAAACTGTTAGCTAACGATACGTTGTGTTGTAATATTCTTTTCATCTTTTAGGTATTGAGCAGGGGTTTTATACCGAAAAACTCCTAAGCCTTTTATTTTGATTATAGTCATCAACAAACTCTAATAGCTTACTATTTAAATTTATTATACTCTCAAATTTATATTTTGTCAAGAGGTTATTTTTTATGTTCTTATTAAAACTTT
>JBFMDZ010000009.1 GCA_040753555.1 bacterium | reverse complement strand
CCCCTTCTTTAATATCGGCAGATTTGGTATTTTTCTTAAATATTTCTTTTCTTTTTGTTTTTTTAACAATAATCCATTTTATCTTATTGTTTATATAGATTTGTAAAAAGTTGGGGAAGTTCTGCAAGGGATTTTTTACATTCCTCAAGTATTTGTTTGGCCTGGATATTGTTTGGATCAAGATTCAATACAATTTCAAATTGTTTTACTGCTTTACCCTTCATACCTTTTTGAAGATATAGAAATCCTAATTTCCAATGAGCATTTTTATTCATAGAATCTAATTCTAATCCATTTTCGCATTCCTGAATAGCCCTATCAAAATCTCCTTGTTGAAAAAAGACATCGCTTAGTCCAAAAAAACCATAAGCATATAAAACAAAATATTTTTTTATATATTCCATATAATATTTCTCTATATTATCTACCTCTATTGTCCTCAATATTCCTAGTGCCTTTATGGCTTCTTTATAATACTCTCCAGCTTCTTGATAGAGTTTAAAATCATAACAACAATTTCCTAAATTATTAAATGCAACAGCATAACTCATAAATATCCCTAATAATTTTATATCCTCAAAATCTATATCCTTTCTTGTAAAAGAATATCCCTTTCTAATATTAAATTTTCCTTTATCTTTCATACCATAAAACTCTTTAGAACCTGCTTTTTTTGCTACTTCTGGAAAAATTCCGCCATGAATCAAGTTATATGTTTTGGATAATTCATTAACTAAAAGGCTATTCGCCTGTAAATAAATTGGTCGCCTGTCTAAATTATTTTCTATAATCCCTTTTACATTTTGAATAGAAACAGAAGGAATAATTATATCAGGAAATTTACTTCTGGTTTCTTCAATGTAATATTGATAAACTAGGTTTTCACTCACAATAAATGCTGTATCTATACAATGTCTTTCAATATTCTGAAGATACCAAAGAGTAAAAATAGGCTCATTCAATACTC
Organism: bacterium; assembly: GCA_040753555.1. NCBI lineage: Bacteria > bacterium. The sequence goes on along the minus strand of JBFMDZ010000009.1, from coordinate 28,505 downwards.
CTCCTTTAAAAAAAACCATTGCTTTCTTTTTAATATACCTTGAAACATTCCTTCCATAATCATAAGCAATATAATGCTTAGAATGGTCAGAGGAATAGTAATTTGCTCTACATTGGAGAATTGGAAGAAGCAAGAAAAATAGTGATAAACCAGCATTAGGGATTAGGGAATAAAGATTAGGGAGAAATTTAGAATACAGAATACAGGAGACAGAATACAGGGAATAAACAGAGTAGCCAATAAAAAGGGCAAAAACCAAGAAAGAGGGAATATAGTAATCCTCAATGTTGGAAATATTGTAACGGATAGCCATAATGATATTGGTAATAACCATTAAAAGTAAATATACACCAATCTTTAGTCTTTTTACAATTAAAAAGATAAAGCCTATGAATCCAAAAGGAATAAGCCAGGGATTGAACTGATGCGCAAAGAAGCCAAGATGGTCGAAAAAACGGGATTTAAGGCTTCCTGTAAGCGACTCTGTGTATAGATGATATAACTTTCCACTTAAATGCTCAACAAACCTTTGCCAGTTATCAGGGCATCCCCAATTAAGGGGAGGATGTATACTTGCTCTGACTGGAATATAAACCCATAAAGTAAGAGGCAAGAGGAAAAAGAAGACAGAAGACAGAAGACAGAATTTAATTGTAATTTCTTTTTGGCTTTTTCTCTATTTTTTATCAATGTAGCCAAGATAAAGAATATACTTGCAGGGACAAGGTAGATTGTCTGGAAGTGGTGGGTGAAACTTAAGCCTAAGATAAAGGAAAACAAATAAAGAAGTCTGGAGTCTGGAGTCTGGAGTCGGGAGTCTTGCCATTTAAGAAGGATAAAGATAATTAAGGTAGCAAAGAAAGCATTTAGGGTATATTTTTCTGCAATCACCGCTTGTTCCCAGAAGGTAGCAGAGAAAGCCAAAATCAAAGATGCAACAACGCTTGAAATTATTCTTCCGTTCTTCCGTTCCTCCGCTCTTCCGCTCACTTTTAAGGTGATAAAATATGTCATCATTACACAAAGGGAGGCGAATAATGCTGATTGCATATTCATCCTGAAGGCAATGTTTCCAATAGGGATTAAGGTTGTAAAAATCTTACCAAACAAAGTATATAATGGATACCCCGGAGGATGGGCAATGCCTAATGAGAAGGCACAGGTTATAAGCTCACCTGAATCATGAAAACCGACGGTGGGGGTTAGGGTATGAAGATAAATGCCGAATGAAACAAAGAAAACAAGAAGACCAAATAAATAATCTATTGTTTTAAACTGCTTTGGAATCATTCCTTCATCCCTTGGCAGTTTCTTCACGACCTAGATTATATACTAAAAATCAATTGAATTCCAAGTAAGAAAGAAAATTATCTCTTAAGGAATTTGTAAAAAATGCCGAATAATAATAATATAGATAGAATTTGGCTCATCACGGATTATGGTGCATAGGATAGGGTTTAAAGATTGTATGTGTTTAACTAAAGCTAAATTTACAATTGGGCTTCTTTGTTAAAAAAGATAAGTATACAATTATTTTTGCACTATAATTATGCAAAGAGCCTTTAATCATAATCCAACACCTCTACCTTTATATTTCCTATATATCCCAATAGTCCAATCTGCTCTCCTATATCTCCCTCTATCAAGGGAATATGCGTTGCATCCGCAGGTGCTTGATTGAATGTTGGGTCAATTGATACCCATTTTCCGCAAAATACTTTAGCCCAGGCGTGGTAATAAAACCTTTTGTCTAAATAGCATAATCCAACAGTCATCTTTGTTGGAATCCCAATAGACCTTGCTAAGGCTGTAAATAATATTGTATGCTCATTGCAATCACCTGTTTTGTTTTTTAAAACCTCAATTGCAGATGGAAGGCTAAACGCTGGCTTTTGGGAAAGGTTAGTACAAACCCATTCCATAAGCAAAATAGAGGCTTTTTGGCTATCTTTCTCTTTGCCTATTATTTTCCTTGCCTGTTCTATAATTCCTTTGTCATTTGATTGGACAAAGGCTGTTTCTTTTGTGAATTCTAAATATTCCTTGATTGGAAGTGTGAAAGCTGTCTCTGGAAATGTATCCTTTTTTATCACAACAATCTTTTTATCCATCTTTATCTTAAAGTAAGAAACCTTCCTTGGCTCTTCTATTATCCTATTTGATGGAATGGATGAGAGGCTTGATATATCTGGATATGAAAATTTAATTTTTTTAGCCTTTTTTTCATCCTCTTTTTTTGCCAGAAAACCATAGGGAAGGTATGCCTTCAATATCTTTCCATCCCTTGTAGTATAAAGCTTTGCCCTGATGTTTTGATATGAAATGATAATGGGATAGGTCTCAAATAGCTCATCATCATACATTATTGTTGTTCTCTTTAAAACCTTAAGGCTTATTCTCTCATCACCCATTATCCCAAATGGGTCAAAGCTTTTTAAACAATAAACCCTTCCTTCAGAAAGAGAAGGCAATGATGATAAAGGAAGAATTTCACCTAGAAAAGCAAAATCCTTTTCTTTAAATTCCCTTTTGACTATTAGCCTCTCTCCAGAATAAATTGAGGCTATTATCTTGTTAGCTACCCTCTCTCCCTTTGCTTCTATCTTGTATTGTTTTGATGAAAGAATAGAGGAAAACGAGGAAAGCCTATAGTTATCATCAATTAAAACCTCTGTTGTGATATTGATAGAAGAAGGCTCTCCAAATGCCTTGACAAATACCCTTGTTTCATTGGATATACTAAATCCAACCCTATTGCCTGGAAATGAGTATGCGTCAATATAGCTCTTTGAAAAGCCAATCTTTTCATTATCAAGGTATATACCAAGGTATTCCTCCCGATAAGGGTCTTTCTTTCCAAGAATGTCGTAATATGTAATATTATAAGACCTTGAAAGAAAACCCTCCTTTTTTAAAAGAAGAGCCATTGTTATAATCCAGGCAAAAACAATCAAAACCTTTAGGAGTTTCATACAGGTTTTAGTATAAAATTGTAATATTTCTGAATTTCCTTTAAGTCTTCTTTTGTATCAATGGATGGTGAGTCGTATTCTGTTGTGGCTACCTTTATTTTATACCCATTTTCTAATGCCCTTAATTGTTCAAGGTCTTCTTCTATCTCAAGCTTTCCCTTTGGAAGGTTGATAAAGGTTAAAAGAAAATCCTTCTTATACCCATAGATTCCAATATGCTTATAATACCTTCCAGAATATGGAATTTTTCCCCTTGAGAAATAAAGGGCAAAATCGTCTTTATCAACAACAACCTTCACAATATTTGGGTTATCTGCAAGGTTTTTGTCTATCTCCTTTTTTAATGTTGCCATTAAAATTGAAGGATTTTGTAATTCTTTAATAACCCCCTGTATCATCTCTGGAGGAATAAGGGGTTGATCGCCTTGAATATTTATAACAAGGGAAACATCAAGGGTTTTAACCACCTCTCCTATTCTATCTGTTCCAGAAGGATGTTCAGGGCTTGTCATTATAACATTTGCACCAAAATTTTCCGCCTCTTTCTTTATCCTTTCATCATCTGTTGCAATAAGAACATTATCCAATGCCTTCTTTGCTTGATTAAACACCCACCAAATTATAGATTTTCCCTTTAAAAGAGCCAATGGCTTTCCGGGGAATCTTTTTGAGGCATACCTTGCAGGAATTACGCCAACGATAGAAGGCATATGGTAAAAATGCTAGTTGCCCAACAATAATAGGCAAAATAGTGAATTTTTCCTCTTCTTACAATCCTTGAAAGAAAAAATAGAGAAAGAAGCCCAACGGTAAATGCAATAATTGTTCCTGAAAGATAGGGGAGGATAAAGATTGCCTCTTTGTTTTCTAATGAATCCTTAAGCTTTAGAATAAATGCCGCAAGAACAGCTGGGATGGATAAAAGAAAGGCAAAGTCAAATGCCTTTTCCCTTTTAAGACCAATAAATAGGCCGGATGAAATGCAAGAGCCTGAACGGGAAATCCCTGGTGCTATGGCAAGACCCTGGAATAGCCCAATAATTAAGGCATCCAGGATAGTCATATTCTCTTTTCTTTCTTTTGAAAACCTTGTAAGAAATAATAAAATCCCTGTGATAAGAAGGAGAAAGGCAACCCTAATTGGGCTTTCAAACAATTTCTCAAGAATGTCTTTAAATAAAATTCCAATGACGCCGGTTGGAATCATTGCTACAATAATAAGAAGTCCTAACCTTGCATCATCATCCCTTTTAAGTTTAAAGAGGGATATGGTGATATTTCTAATTTTTGAAAACCAAAAGACAATTACCGCAAAGAGGGTTCCTAAATGAAGACAAACATCAAAGAAAATTGATGGGTTTCCTATCTTTAAAAGATGGGGAACAATGACAAGATGGGCTGATGAGCTTATGGGAAAAAACTCGGTTAAACCTTGAAGAATTCCAAGAATTATGCTATCAAAAAATGTCATTATTCAGAAAGTATTTTATTCCTTACCTCACTTGAGGAAGAAGATGAAATAACAATATCAACCCTTCTATTAAGGGGAGAATATGGGTCTTTTTCAATTGGCTTTCCCTCTCCATAACCAACAATGGAAAACCTCTTTTTATATATTTCAAGGGAAGAAGGAGAAAGGTCTTTTTCTGCTAAACTAAATAGATATTCTCTAACAGCATTTGCCCTTTTTATGGAAAGCTCCCAATTTGAGGAAAATTCCTTTGTTTCAATAGGGTTTGCATCTGTATGTCCTTCAATCCTTATCTCATTTGGTATTTTTTCTATGAAACTTCCTACCCTGTTAAGAAGAGAGCTATATTTTGGATTAAGCCTTGCACTTCCTTCTTCAAACATAACATCAGAGAGCCTAAAGAGCATCCCCTTTCTTGTTTGGATTGTCTTTACCTTCTCTTTTGTTACCTCATCCTTATACCCTTTTGCAACAGGGGTTTTATATTCTTCCTCTGGAAATTCAACCTGGGCTCCGCTTTTTTCTGGAAAAACGCTTCCTAAAGGGCCTGGCATTATTGATTCCTCCCTTGTTCCTGTAAATAAAGAGAATATCCTTGAGAATGCTATCTTCATTGCATTGTATTTTGATTCACCAATAGCAGAATTAGAAACAAGGATAATAAATACGCCAAGAAGGAGGGTAATCATATCAGCGTATGTTATTAGCCACCTTAATCCTCCAGCTGTTTCACAATGAGCTTCTTCTTTTTTCTTTTTTCTAGCCATTTTCTACTTATATTTTAACCTTATTTTTAAGTCCTGCCTAATATAGTATAATCTCTTAATCCAAATTCCACAATTTTTTTAAACAAAATATATTGACATCTTTCTTAAAAATCTGGTATCCTAATTTTTTAATGGACGGATTGTTATTGATAGATAAACCGAGTGGAATTACATCATTTGGTGTTGTTGCGAAGGTAAAAAAGATTCTTAAAAAAAAGATAGGACATGGTGGAACCCTTGACCCTCAAGCAACAGGTCTTCTTCTTGTCTTTGTTGGAAAGGCAACAAAAATTATACCATTTTTCTATTTCCTTGAAAAGGAATATATTGCTAAAGCAAGGTTTGGGATAACAACAGATACACAGGATATATGGGGGAATATACAATCTGAAAGGGATGCCTCATTTCTTACAAAGGATGATATAGAAAGGATAATTCCAAGATTCACAGGAACAATTGAGCAAATTCCACCAATGGTATCAGCCATCCATCATGAAGGAAGAAGGCTTTATGAATTAGCAAGGGAGGGAAAAATAGTTGAAAGAAAGAAAAGGTCTGTTGTTGTCCACAAAATCTCCCTTCTTGATTTTACTGACGGAAAGCAACCAGAGGCAACATTTAAGGTAACCTGTTCTGGCGGAACATACATTAGAACATTATTCTTTGACATCGGAGAAGCATTGGAGACAGGTGCATCTCTAAGCTTTTTAAGAAGAACAGCCATTGGCAAATTTTCTATTGAAAATGCCCTTACATTAGAGGAATTCAAAGAAAAGACAAAGGAGAAAAAAATGGAGGGCTTTATAATGCCAATGAGCAATTCCCTTTATTTTATGGACGAGGCAGTAATGGAGGATGTTGAAAGAATAATGGAAGGAAGGCAAATTAGGTTTGAAGGAGGTGAGGGTTTGGTAAAAATATCAACAAGGGATGGAATCTTTATCGGAATAGGAGAAAATAAAAAGGGGGTGTTAAAACCTGTAAAGATAATTGCAACCTATGATGACCTCTTATAAAAAGTCAAAATTCAAAAGTCAAAAGCGTGGCAGGATTTTAATAAATGATTATCCACAAAGGTGATATTCCAATCCTAAAAGAGTCTTCCTGTATTATCCCTGGAATCTTTGATGGCATTCACATTGGCCATCAATATTTGATAAAAGGGGCAATAGAATCTTCAAAGAAGAATGGATTTATCCCTATTCTTTTTACATTTTTACAACATCCAAGATGTGGGCAATATATCCTTCAGGAAAAGGAACGAGATAATATCTTTGCTGAATTGGGTATAAAGCACCTTGTTCTTGCTGATTTTAATAGAATAAAAGAGGTGCCTCCCTCTCAATATATAGAGCTTTTGCTTACAAATCTTAAGATGAAAGAGGTCTGGTGTGGCAGGGATTTTTGCTTTGGAAAAGACAGAAGTGGAAATATAGAAACGCTTGAGGTAATGGGAAATGAAAGGGGATTCTTTGTGTTTGTTATTGATGATATTTATTTTTCAAATACCAGAATAAGCACATCTTTAATAAAAGAGCTTCTTTTGCAAGGAAGAATAGAAGAGGCTAATTCCTTTCTTAAAAGACCTTTAAGCTTCTCTGGAAATGTTTTTTCCTCTATAGGAAGGGGAAAAAAATTTGGTTTTCCAACAGCGAATATTGCATTGGATGAAAATTTGTTTTGCCCAAGAAAGGGGGTATATTTTGTAAAGGTAAAGGTAGATGGTAATATTTTTGATGGAATGGCAAATCTTGGGACAAGACCGACATTTGATGGAAAAAACCTTGTCTTGGAAACACATATTTTTGATTTTAATATGGATATTTATGGGAAAGAAATTAGCATATTTTTTCATCAATGGATAAGGGATGAAATGAGGTTCAATAATGAAAATGAGCTTTTTCTTCAGATTAAGAAAGATAAGGAAGTTTGTAGAAAACTATACTAAAAATGTATGTGTTTAGCTGTCCTATATTTAGGCACAAACTAAATAAATCCCAATGCCCAATGACAAATAAAATCCCAATGACCAAATCCCAATGACAAACAAAATCAATTGGACATTTTTTGATATTTGGATTTAGTGCTTTCTTTCATTTTAACTTCCTTTCCCCATCTTATTCTCGTCTACCTAAACACATACCAAAAATCAAAATTTAGCCAAAAAGATATGGGTAAGTTTCAGTGCAATAATTTTTGACAGGGTCAAATTTATAATTTATAATTCTATAAATCATATAAAAGGATGATTTAGAGAAATGAAATACCTTGAGTTTAAGAATATCACAAGCAAATTTCCTATTATCTCATCAAGTCATCTCGTCAGCCTTACCTTAAAACCTCGTTCTTTGAAGAATCAACTGACTATCTGGCAAAAGAAGGGTTTGTTGAAAAAACTTAAGAAAGGGTTATATATCTTAAATGAGCAAGACCGAAAGATTACCCCATCACGGCTTTTCATCGCTAATGCCTTATACTTGCCTTCCTACATCAGCACCGAATATGCCCTTTTCTACTATGGTTTAATCCCTGAGGAGGTTTCTGACCTTACCTCGGTTACTACCAAAAAAACTATGAGTTTTAAAAATGCGTTTGGCAATTTTCATTATCAACACTTAAAACTAGAGCTATTTTTTGGTATGGAAAAGATAGAAGATGAAAACAATCTAGCTGTCCTCATAGCCCATCCTGAAAAAGCCATGCTTGACTTCATCTATTTAAATCTATATGAGTTTAAAGATAAAGGGGTAGATTTCTTTGAAACAGCTTTGAGGCTTCAAAATCTAAGTATATTAAAGAAGAAGAAACTAATGGAATTTGCTAAAAGATACAAAAATAAGGTGCTTATTGATGTAGTGGATAATCTATTGGGTTTTATGAGGGAAAAATGTTAGACTTAATTAAAAAAGCCATCTTAAAGGTTGAAACGCGTGAGGCAAAGGTTCACATTATAAGGGAATTTCTGCAGATGCTCACCTTAAAAATCTTATACGATAGGGGTTATTTCAAGAACCTTGCCTTTGTTGGTGGAACAGCACTAAGGGTTCTTTATGACTTAAGAAGATTCTCAGAAGACCTTGATTTTTCGCTTATCAACAAAGAAGGTTACAATTTTGATGCCCTTTTAAAAAGGGTGGTTTATGAATTAAACAAGAATGGATTTTCTCTGGATGTTAAAGAGGCAAAGGAGAAGACTGTCCAGGGAGCTATGCTTAAATTTAATAATCTCTTATTCACCTTAGATTTATCTTCTCTAAAGAGCGAGAAGTTATCTATTAGAATAGAGATAGATTCAAATCCACCGGTTGGCTGGAATACAAACATCTCTTTGGTAAATAAATATTTTGTCTTTACGGTAACACATTTTGATATTCCCTCCCTTTATGCTACAAAACTCCATGCCTGTTTTTTTAGAAAATATACCAAAGGAAGGGATTTTTACGACCTTTTGTGGTATCTTGGAAAGAAAACATTGCCCAATTTCTGTCTTCTCAATTGTGCTATAGAGCAAACAGAAGGTAAAAAGGGCAATGTAGATGAGGGGAATTTTAGAGATTTTTTACAAGAAAAATTAGCCCGTATTGATTTTGTAAAGGTCAGGAAGGATGTAGAAAGATTTATAGTAGATAAGAATGAGCTAAAATTGTTGGATACCAATTTAATCCTTAATCTCTTTGAGAAAACATTTTAATAATCTCGCCAGGGCGCCAGGGACGCAAACCCAATGAATGAAGAGGATGAATATATTATGAAAAGTAATAAGGATTTAAAAAATGTTAAATTTTGGATTTTGAACTATGGAAATTTTGGATTTTGGATTTTAGTTAAAATAAGGATAAGATTTATAATTTAAAATTTAGAATTCAAAATTTAGAATTTTAAATCTGTGCCTCTGTGGTTATAATGGGCTGAATAGTAACCTTATAATTACCTTTGCAAGCTCAAGGTCAAATGGCGTTGTAATTTTAATATTTCTCTCATCACCCAAAACAATTTTTACCTTAAACCCTGCCTTTTCAACCAGGCTTGCACAATCCGTTCCATAAAACCCAGATTCATATGCCTTTTTATAGGAGGATAGGATTATCTCTTTCTTAAAACCCTGCGGTGTCTGAATAAGCCATAAATTTTCCCTGTTTAAGGTGTTTAAAACCCAACCATCCTTTACCATTTTTACCGTTGCCTTACTTGGAATTCCAGGAACAGCCGCACCGTCATTTTTTGCACAAGAGATAACCCGACCAATCAGCTCCTTGCTTACAAATGGCCTCGCACCATCGTGGATAAGAACAATCTTTGTGTCTTCAGAAAGCATCTTTAAGCCATTATATACAGAATCCTGCCTTTCCTTTCCGCCAATGGCTATTTTTTTTATCCCAAAAATATTGTTTTCCTTCCACCAGTCAAGCCTTTCTTTGGAAACAACAAGGATAATGGATGAAACCTCATTTAATATAGCCTCTATTGTCCAAAATATAAGGGGTTTTCCCTTTAATGGAAAATATAATTTATCCCTTTTTGTCCTGCTAGACCTTCCTGCAGCTACAATTATTGCCTCTGTCACTTGGATGCTTTGGTAAATACTATCCTTCCTGTTGCACTTTGAAGGACATTAGATACCTCTACCTTTATTTTTTTTCCAAGATAATCTGAGCCATCCTCAATAATAACCATTGTTCCATCTTCAAGATAACCCAATCCCTGTCCAAAATCCTTACCCTCCTTTACAACCTGAATGGAAAATACCTCTCCTGGAAGGATAATGGGTTTTAATGCCGTAATAAGGTCATTGATGTTTAGAATAGAAATTCCTTCTATTTGGGCTACCTTACCAAGATTGTAATCACAGGTTAATATTACCCCTCCTATTCTCTTTGCCAGAATTATAAGCTTTCTATCAACCTCTTTTGCCTCTCCTATTGGGTCTTCCTCTATATGGATTGCTGTTTCTTTTTTGAGCTTTTTTAAAACCTCAAACCCCCTTCTTCCCCTATTTCTTTTTAAGGGATCGGATAGGTCTGCAATTGTCTGCAGCTCTTCTAGGACAAACCTTGGAAGGATAATTTCTCCCTCTAAAAATCCAGCCTTTATAACATCAACAATCCTTCCATCAATAATGATGCTTGTATCTAAAACCTTCTTTTTTTCCCCTTTTTTCTTAAATAATCCCAAAACCTCCTGGTATCTTTCTAAAGAAAGATTTGCTCCAAGAAACCCTAGGGTAATTGATATTCCCCATAAAAGAAGGGTGTCTTTGATAAAAGAAGAAAATACACTTGCAACCAAAAGCCCTATTATCAGCCATAAACATAATATAAAAAAGGTTTTAGGTTTTATCCTTCTTAAAAGAAACTCGCATCCTATAAATCCTCCTCCCATTCCTATTCCAATAAATATTCCTAAAGGAAGAGAACCTATTTTTATTCCTAGTAAATAACCCAAATAAGAGGCAAGAAGGAGAAAAATTATTTTTAACATTCTCCTTAACCTCCTTTTTAAAAATTTAAAATTTTTTTATCACCTCCCTTTTTATAATTTTTCTATTCTTCTGTCTTTGTTTCTTTTAAAAGGCTTTTAATCATAGAATCAGCCTCTTTGAACTTTATATTATAAGCATATGCAAGCTCTGTTGTAAGAATATTGCAGGCATTGTCAAATAGCCTTTTCTCTCCAATAGAGAGATTTTTTTGCTTTCTTTTTTCACAAAGACATTTTGCTACCTCTGCCACATTAGAAACAGAGCCTATTTTCATCTTCTCTAAATTCGCTGCATACTTTTCCTTCCAATCTATCTCTCTATTTCCCCTTTTTAATATCTTAAATACAATATTAAAAGCCTCCTTCTCTACAGCCTTTCTTAATCCTATCTTGCTTTCTTGTTCAACAGGAACCATAATCTTCATTTCAGAAGCAGAAAGCTTTATAACATAATATTTATGAATTTCATCCTTAACCTTATGCTCCTCGAGCCTCTCTATTGTTCCTGCACCTTGTAAAGGATAGACCACTACATCTCCTGCTTGAAACATACTCATATTATACCCTAAATCTTAAATAATAGTCAAGAAATCCCTACAATTCAAAAAATTTATATTTCAACTCTCGGCGAATCAGCCCATAATGTCTCAAGCTGATAAAAAGACCTGTATTCTTCTTCAAATATATTAACGATAACAGAGCCATAGTCAATAAGCGTCCAACCTTTTGCATCCTCTATGTGTAATGGCTTTATATTTTTCTTTATTGCTTTATGGATTTCCTCAACAATCGCCCTTGTTTGAACAAGGGAGCGCGATGTGGCAATGATAAGGTAATCTGATATGCTGGACTTTTCGCTTACCTTAAAAACCTTTATATCCTCTGCCTTCTTGGAGAGGGCGGCTTTAACTATCTTCTTTGCTATGCTTTTTGGGTACATATACTATTCCATAGGGAAACTGTCCTTGGATGAAGGAGGGAGCCTTTTTTAAGAACATATTCTATCTTTTGCTTTGTAACCTCCTTTAATACATCATCAATATTGCCTTTTGCCCTCTCCAATAAATCTCCATTTGGACAGGTTTCAAGGTAATCAGCGATATAGAGAACTTTTAAAAGCAAAGGCATATTTGCCATTCCTGTTGAATGAAATTTTATTGCTGTAAGAACCTCTGGGTCTGTAATGCTAAATTTTTCATTAACCATAAACGCACCGATTACTCCATGCCAAAGGCCTGGCTCTTTTTCTTCTATTCTATCAAAGACTATTCTGTATTTTTCAATAAGGCTTTTCATTTCATCCCTTGGAATATCTTTGGCAATATCATGAAGAAGGGAAGCCAATTCTAATTTCTTCTTATCAATATTGTAATGATGTGAAATGTCATTAGCTATTCTTTTTACCTCTTGAATATGAAGAAACCTTTGTTTTGTCATAAGAGAAGCAAGGTCTTTTTCTATATCTCTCATAAATTCTAGCTTATTATAGCAAAGGGGAATAAAATTTGACAAATGGTTTTGCTTTATTTTAAAATATTGGCTATGGAAAAATTAAATAAAACAATTGAGAATATTACAGAAATTGATAAAAGCCTTTCTGAGAAAACCCAAGAAAGGCTTGATTTTCTTACAAAGCCACAGGGAAGTTTAGGAAGGCTTGAGGAATTTGCAAAGGCAATTGTCCTAATTACAGGAAATGAAAACCCAAGCCTTAAAAATAAGGTTATATTTACAATGGCAGGTGACCATGGCGTAGCAGAGGAGGGAGTAAGTGCATATCCAAAAGAGGTAACGCCGCAGATGGTCTATAATTTTATTAAAGGTGGTGCAGGAATAAATGTATTAGCAAACCATATTGGAGCAGAGGTTGTTGTGGTTGATATGGGAGTAGCAGAAAAACTTAAAACTGAAAACTTAAAACTAAAGACTTTTGTGGATAAGAAGATAAATTATGGGACGAAGAATATAGCCAAGGGACCTGCAATGACAAGGGATGAGGCAATATCTGCAATTTGTGCAGGGATTTCTGTATTTGAAGATAGGCTAAAGGATGGAATAGATATTACAGGAACAGGCGATATGGGCATTGCCAATACAACACCATCAAGTGCAATTGCTGCCTCTATCACAGGAAAGCCTATAGAGGATGTTGTAGGAAGGGGAACAGGAATAAATGATGAGATGCTAGAGAATAAGATAAGGGTAGTAGAAAGGGCAATTTCTATTAACAAACCAAATCCAGATGATGGAATAGATGTATTGGCAAAGATTGGTGGATTTGAAATAGGTGGATTAGCTGGAATTATCCTTGCATCATCTTCCCATAAAATCCCTGTTGTAATTGATGGCTTTATCTCAACAGCCGCTTGTTTAATTGCCTATAAAATTTCGCCAAAGATAAAGGATTATATATTTGCCTCCCATTGCTCACAGGAAAAGGGGCATAGAATAACATTGGATTATCTTTGTAAAAAACCCATCCTTGATTTGGATATGAGGCTTGGCGAGGGAACGGGTGCAGCTTTGGCAATAAATATAATAGATGCAGGTTGCAAAATCCTAACCCAAATGGCTACATTTAGCTCTGCAGGCGTTTCTAGAGAAAATCAATTAAAATAAATTGACCGCGCAAATGCTTTACAACTTTATCCTTCTGGTCATATAATAGCGGATAGACATATATCACGATGAAGATTGGAATAATTGGTGCTGGAAATATGGGGGGTGCAATTATAAGGGGAGGGTTGAAAAAGGGTGTATTTAAACCCAATGAAATTATAGCCTCTGATATAAGTGCTAAAAAATTGGAAGCCCTTACCGATACTAAAATAAAGACAACCCAAAATAACCTTGAGGTCTTGAATTTTGCAGATGGTATTATTCTGGCTATAAAACCGCTTGTAATGGGAGAGCTATTAGAGCAAATTAAAGGGGATGTAAAGGGGCATCATATAATCTCAATTGCAGCAGGGATAAAGACAGGTTTTATTGAGGAAAGGCTAAATAATGCAAGGGTAATAAGGGTAATGCCAAATATGCCTTGTTTAATTTCTTGCGGAATATCTGCAATATCAAAGGGAAAATATGCAGATGAATCTGATGTTTCCTTTGCAAAGATGATATTTTCTGCTTTGGGCGATGTTGTAGAGGTAGATGAAAACCTCATAGATGCTGTAACCGCCCTTTCTGGCTCAGGCCCTGCATATATCTTTGTTATAATAGATGCTTTAATCTCTATTGGTATAAAAATGGGTCTTTCAAGGGATATTTCTGAAAGGCTTGTTTTATCAACAATATCTGGCTCTGTTGAGATGTTAAGAAGAACAAAGAAGCACCCAGCAGAATTAAGGGATATGGTTGCCTCGCCCTCTGGAACAACAATATCAGCAATTGAGGTAATGGAGAGAGAAAATCTTTCTGGAATTCTATGGAAGGCTGTTTTAGCTGCAGAGAAAAGGGCAAAGGAATTAGGATGATAATTTCGGATTTTAAGATTTCGGATTTAAAAATTAGAATGAAAAGGTTTTTGGTTTTGCTTATTTTGGCTTTTAACATTGGCTTTAGTCAAGAGGCGAAGAAAGAGGATATCCTTTTTCAAGAGGGGCTATACCATTATGCTCAAGGAAGGTATGACCTAGCAATAAAGGCATTTTCTGAAATTATTGAAATTTGTCCAACATATCCAAAGATAGAGGAGATGCTTGTAGATTCAATAAAGAAAAGGGCGGAAAGTATAAAGATAGTCGGGAGTCGGGAGTCGGGAGTCGGGAGTCGGGAGGAAGAAAAAAAATTAAAACCAGAAAAGCCACTGGAATATGAGGTGTTTAAGGATGATATTACAATCAGGGAAGAAACAAAAACATTAACCGCAGATGAAGAGAATTACCTCTTTGGAAGAAAGATTATATCACTTGGAATGAATGATGAAGGAATAGCATATCTTGAAAACCTTATTAAAGAAAAACCAAAAATAGGCTTTGCTGATAAAATTCTATTTACCATAGGAGAGGCAAAAAGGGATGTGGAGGCAATAAACAAGCTATTAAAGGAATATCCAAAAACCCCATTAAAATATGAGGCAAGGCTTCTTGCCTGCGAGCTCATTTTTTCCAAAAAGGATTATAAAACCTCAATTATTGAGTATATGAAGCTTATCAAGGAGATAGAACAGGGCACCATTACAGACTTATTTTCCCATCTTCCTCCAAAGATAAGAAATTCAGATGAAATAAGGGTATCTGCTCAGATTGGTCTTGGAGATAGTTATAAAGAGCTTGGAGATTATATCCAAGCAATTGTAGAATATAAGAAGGTTTTGGATGAATATCCAAAGATAAAGGGCGCTGATGATGCAGGGTTTTACATTGCAGATATGTATGATAGGTATCCGAAGGTGAGGGATTTTATAAGGGCTATAGAATTCTATGGAAGGCTTATCAGGGAATATCCAGATAGTAAGTGGGTAGATAGGGCAAAACAAAGGAAGAAGCATATTGAGGAGAATTATCTTTAAGATGGCAGTAAAATCAGATAGGTGGATTAGGGAGCAAGCAAAGAAGGGGATGATTGAGCCATTTGCTGACCATTGTGTAACCAAGGCAGTAATCTCCTATGGCCTTTCATCGTATGGATATGACATAAGGGTTTCTGACGAATTCCTCATATTTACAAATATAAACACAACGATTGTTGACCCAAAGAATTTTGACCCAAAATCATTTGTCAATTTTAAGGGAAAAACCTGCATAATCCCTCCAAATTCATTTGCTTTAGCAAGGTCTATTGAATACTTTAGGATTCCAAGGGATATTATCACAATATGCCTTGGAAAATCAACATATGCAAGGTGTGGAATAATAACAAATGTAACACCATTTGAGCCAGAATGGGAAGGGTTTGTAACATTAGAAATCTCAAACACAACACCCCTTCCGGCAAAGATATATGCCAATGAAGGCATTGCCCAAGTTTTATTTCTTTCCTCTGATGAGGTCTGCGAGGTTTCTTATGCTGATAAGAATGGAAGATACCAGGCTCAAAAGGAGATAACTCTTCCAATGGTTGAATGAAGCTTTACCATCTAATAGAAATCCAGCAATTTAAGGATAAAAATCTATTAGATGAATTGTTTTTCCTTACAGAGAGGATGGAAAATTTGGATAAAACAGAAGATTCCTCCTTGCTTCTTAAGGGAAGAAAAAAAATCCTTGCAACCCTATTTTATGAGCCATCTACAAGGACAAGGCTCTCATTTGAATCTGCAATGAAAAGGCTTGGAGGCGATGTAATATCAACAGAGGATGCACCACATTTCTCATCAATGGTAAAGGGAGAATCCCTGACGGATACAATAAGAGTCATTGGAGATTTTGCTGATATTATTGTCTTAAGGCATTATGAAGAAGGCTCGGCAAAAAAAGCTTCCAAAATATCGCCTGTTCCTGTAATAAATGCAGGCGATGGCCCAGGTCAGCATCCAACCCAGGCACTTTTAGACCTCTATACCATAAAAAAAGAGCTAGGAAGGATGGACAATCTTAAAATTGGGCTGTTGGGAGACCTCCTTTACTCAAGGACAATACACTCTCTTGTTTGGCTACTTGCACAACAAGAGGCCATAGAGCTTTATTTTATTAGCCCAGAAGAGCTTCCAATGCCAAAAGACATAATTGATTATCTTATTGAAAAAGGGATAAATTTTAAAGAAAATTGCAACATTATTGATATAGCAGGATTTCTTGATATCCTATATGTTACAAGAATCCAAAAGGAAAGGTTTAGAAACCAGGAGGCTTATGAAAAGGTTAAGGATTCCTATGTTGTTGATAGGAAGGTTATCTCTTTAATGAAGGACGATGCCAGAATTCTCCACCCTCTTCCGAGGGTATCTGAAATATCAGAAGATGTAGATAGAGATAAAAGGGCAGGCTATTTCAGGCAAGCAAAAAATGGCTTGTATTTAAGGATGGCATTGCTTAAAATGATATTAGGATGAAGAGGTATTACCCTATATTCCTTGATATAGAGGGAAAGAAATGCGTTGTTATTGGTGGAGGAAGTGTTGCAAAAAGAAAGATTGAGAGGTTATTAGAAGCAAAAGGTAATGTTATTGTTATAAGCCCAGATTTGGAGGAAGGTTTAAAAAAAAGGGTTTTATGGATAGAGAGGGAATATAAAAATGGCGATTTGGATGGAGCATTTATTGCTATTTCCGCAACCAATAATTCCAAAATAAACCAAATGGTAAGCAAAGAGGCAGAAAATAAGGGGATTCTTGTAAATGTTGTTGATAAACCCTCTCTTTGTAGATTTATTACCCCATCTATCATTCAAAGGGATGATATTACAATTGCCATATCAACAAGCGGAAAAAACCCATCATTGGCAAAGAAAATAAGATTAAAACTTGAGGAGGTAATATGATTGAACGATATAGCCTTCCAAAGATGAGGGAGATTTGGAGTCTTAAAAATCGCTATCAAAGGATTGTTGATGTTGAGATTGCGGTTTGCAAGGCACAGGCAGAACTTGGAAAAATCCCAAAGAATGCCCTAGAGATAATAGAAAAAAAAGCAAGGTTTAATGTAGAAAGGGTAGCTGAAATAGAGAAAGAAACCCAGCACGATGTAATTGCCTTGCTTACAAACCTGGCTGAAAATATTGGTCCTGATGCAAGATACATTCACCTTGGGCTTACATCATACGATGTTGTTGACACAGCCCTCTCTTTAATAATGAGGGATTCTATTGATATAATAGAGGATGATATAAATAACCTCCTTTTAATTCTTAAGGAAAAGGCATTTGAATATAAGGATACAATAATGATTGGAAGGACCCATGGCATCCATGCAGAGCCAATGACATTTGGGCTAAAATTGGCATTATGGTATGATGAGACAAGAAGAAACCTTGAGAGGATAAAGAATTTAAAAAAGACAATCTCTTTCGGAAAAATATCGGGTGCTGTTGGAACATATAGCCATATTTCTCCAGAGATTGAAAAGATTGCCTTAAAATACTTAAACCTTGAGCCAGAAAGGATTTCTTCCCAGATAATTCAAAGGGATAGGCATGCAGAATACCTTACAACATTTGCTATTATTGCCTCATCCTGCGATAGATTTGCAACAAATATAAGAAGCCTTCAAAGGACAGAAATAGGCGAATTACAAGAGCCTTTTACCAAAGGGCAAAAGGGCTCATCGGCAATGCCGCACAAGAAAAACCCTGTCTCATCCGAAAGAATTTCAGGCTTATCAAGAATCGTTCGTTCAAATAGCCAGGCTGGCCTTGAAAATATGGTTTTGTGGGATGAGAGGGATATTTCCCATTCATCGGCAGAAAGGGTTATCTTATCGTCATCATCAATTCTCCTTGATTTTATCCTTTGCGAGTTTTCCAGGGTAATATCGGGTCTTGTTGTTTTTACAGAAAAAATGCTAGAAAACCTTAATAAAACAAATGGTCTTATATTCTCAGAAGACCTTATGCTTAAAATGGTAAATAAAGGTATCTCAAGGGAAAAGGCATATAAGATTGTCCAAAGAATAGCTCATAGCGAAGGGATTTTTTATGAAAATGTAAGAAGGGATGAAGAAATAAATAAGGTTTTATCAAAGGAGGAGATTGAAAGCTCTTTTGATGTAAGGATAAGCCTTTCTAATGTTGATTATATCTTTAAGAAAGTATTTTAAGCTTTAATTGCAAATTATATAAAATAAAAGCATATAAATACATATTAAAATGAAGATTGTTCTTGCATATTCTGGTGGATTGGATACCTCTGTTATCCTTCATTGGCTAAAAGAAACTTACAGGGCAGAGGTCATTGCTGTTTGCGTTGATATTGGACAGAATGAGGAGCTTTCTGGTTTAAAGGAAAGGGCAATTAAATTAGGTGCAAAGAGGGTTTATATTGAGGATTTAAAAGAAGAATTTGTTGTTAATTATATCTTTCCTGCTTTAAAGGCAGGTGCTTGCTATGAAGAAAAATACCTTTTGGGAACCTCTTTGGCAAGACCCCTTATTGCAAAGAAGATAATGGAGATTGCAAGAAGAGAAAATGCAGATTGTGTCTGTCATGGTGCAACAGGAAAAGGAAATGACCAGGTTCGTTTTGAGCTTACATTCAGGGCAATTTCTCCCTCTATAAAGATAATTGCTCCCTGGAGGGAATGGGATATAAAGTCTAGAGAAGATGAAATTGAATATGCAAAGAGATATAATATTGACATCCCTGTTTCCAAAGAGAAGCCATATTCTACTGACAGAAATCTATGGCACATAAGCTATGAGGGAGGAATATTAGAGGATTTATCAAATCCACCCGATGAAAATATGTTCATCCTTACAAAATCTCCTCAAGAATCAAAAAATGAGCCAACAATTGTAGAGGTAGGGTTTGAAAAAGGCATTCCAACAAAGATAGATGAAGAATCCTATAGCCCTGTTGAAATAATAGAAAGGCTAAATATAATTGGTGGAGAGAATGGGATAGGAAGGGTAGACATTGTTGAAAATAGGCTTGTTGGGATAAAGTCAAGGGGGATATATGAGACACCAGGTGGGACAATCTTACACATTGCCCATTCTGAGCTTGAATCTATAATCCTTGATAGGGAGACACAGCATTACAAGGAGCTCTTGGCAAAGAAATATGCAGAGCTTGTCTATTATGGCTTATGGTTCACGCCATTAAGAGAAGCAATAGATGGATTTGTAGATAAAACCCAAGAAAACATAACAGGCTCTATAACAATGAGGCTTTATAAAGGGGTTGTCTCAATTTTGAAAAGAAAATCGCCATATAGCCTATACAAAAAAGACCTGGTAACATTTGGAGAAGGTATTCCTTACAACCATAAAGATGCAGAAGGTTTTATCAAGCTGTTTGGCTTTCAATATGAAGGAATGTTAAAGGAAAATTCGTAAGTGTTCAACTCTTTCATAAATTAAAGATAATGAAAAAGCTTATAATTGGTGGGGTATTTGGGATTATAAGTGGCAGTATAATCTTTTTTCTCTTTTCGCGTTCCTTTATTATTCTCACAGATATTCCTCTGTTTCGTGATATTGAGTGGGCATCTTTGAATTTTCGCTTTATATCTACAAAGGAAAAAAGAAAATCTGTTATAGAGGATGTTGTGGTTATTGATATAGACAATGATACCCTTCGTTCTCTTGGAAGATGGCAAAATTGGCCAAGAAGATATTATGCAGAGGTAATAGATTATGTGAAAAAGGATGGAGTAAAGGCTGTTGGCTTTGATATATTTTTTCCCGAACATTCAAACCCAGAGGATGATAATATCCTTGTTGAGACAACCAAAAGGGCAGGAAATGTTATCCATTCCTTCTTCTTTCCCGAAACCTCTGAGACAAAAGAAGAATATAATTTGGATCTTATGAAGAAATTTAGCTTTCCCCTTCCAAAAGGGCCATTTCAAAAAAATAAAGCTATTACACCACCAATAATGGAAATCCAGAAAACAGCAGAAGGTATTGGATATGATAATAAATACTCAGACGAGGATGGGAATACAAGGCTAATTCCCCTTCTAGCAAAATATAATGATAGGCTTTATCTTTCCTTTTCCCTTGCTACTATTTGTAGTGTTTTGAATGTTCAACCTGACCAAATAAAACTTAAAGGTAATTATCTCCTCCTTTCAGATAAAAAGAAAATACCGGTTGAGGAAGGAGCAAAAATGTGGATTAGGTACTTAGGAGAAGCGAGGACATTTAGATTTGTTTCATTCCATAATGTTTTAAAAAAAAGGATAGCAGAGGGATACTTTAAGAATAAAATTGCTATTATTGGTGGAAGCGCAGAAGGCTTATTTGATATTATGTCAAACCCATTTTCTTCTGTATATCCTGGGGTTGAAACACAAGCTACAATTATCCACAATATCCTAAACAATAACTTTATGATACAAACATCTATAAAAACTAATATGCTCATTGTTTTGTTATTGGGCATAATTATAGGGCTTTTCTCCTCCATTCTTTCTTTGAAAAAAGGGATTTTGGTAATGGCTGGTCTATTGTTTGGATACCTTACAACATCTATTATCCTTTTTAAAAATGGGCTAATAATTCCAATGGTCTCTCCTTCCTTCTCAATGGGTTTTACCTTCCTCTCTGTCTGGCTTTGGAGGTTTCAGACAGAGGAGAAGGAGAAAAAGAGGGTAAGGGGGATGTTTTCAAGGTATGTAAGCAAGGAGGTTGTTGAGCAGCTTGTCTCTAATCCCGATGCATTTTCTATTGGTGGAAAAAGGGTGGAGATTTCTGTTTTATTTTCTGATATCTGCGGATTTACAACACTTTCAGAGAAGCTGCAAGCTGAAGAGATTGTTTCTTTATTAAACGAATATTTTACAGCAATGAATCAGGTTATCTTTAAACACAAGGGAACACTTGACAAGTATATTGGCGATGCTATTATGGTCTTTTACGGGGCGCCCCTTTATCCAGAAGAGCATGCAAAGCGGGCGGTTTTAACTGCACTAGAGATGATAAGGGAGTTAAATCGACTAAAGAAAGAATGGAAGGCAAGGGGAAAAGAGGAGCTAGATATTGGAATAGGAATAAATACAGGCGAGGCTGTTGTTGGAAATATTGGCTCTGACATTCAAACAAATTATACAGTTATAGGCGATGAGGTTAATCTTGCCTCACGGCTTGAAGGAATGACAAGGAAATATAACTCACAGATAATTATAAGCAAGGCAACATATGAGCAAATAAAGGATGAAATTTTGAGTCGGGAGGTGGATATTATTGTTGTAAAGGGGAAAAGCCGTCCTGTTATGATATATGAACCCATTGGGCTTATAGCTGATGTTTCTGATAGTAAGAAAAAAGAGCTTGAGATTTTTATAAATGGTCTTTCGTTTTATAAAGAAAGAAAATGGAAAGAAGCATCAGATGTATTTTCTACAATTATGAACGATGGTATTGCAAGGATGTATTTTATGAGATGTCAAGATTATTCTCTTAATCCACCACCAGATGATTGGGATGGTGTGTATGTGTATAAGACGAAATAATATTACTATATTTGTAAAATAGGACTTAAAAGACCTAAAGTAGATACGAATTTACTTATGATGGTTTATCTTGACAACATAGCCACAACACCAATTGACCCAAGGGTTTTTGATGAGATGCTTCCATATTTTAAGGAAGAATTTGGAAATCCATCAAGCATTTATACAATTGGTCAAGGGGCAAAGAATGCCATTATTTGTGCAAGAGAAAGGATTGCTTCTTTAATCTCTTCCAAACCAGATGAGATTATCTTTACATCATCAGCAACAGAGGCTAATAATTTGGCAATAAAGGGGATAGCAAATGCCCTTTCAAAGAATGGAAAACATATAATCTCATCATCTATTGAGCATATATCTATCCTCCATCCTTTAAGGACACTGGAAAAAGAGGGGTTTGAGGTAACATTTGTTGGTGTTGATAAAGAAGCAAGGGTAAATCCAAATGACATAAAAAAGGCATTAAGGGATAATACAATTCTTGTCTCAATTCAATTAGCAAATCCAGAGACAGGAACAATCCAGCCAATTAAAGAGATTGCAAAGGTTATAAAAGGTCGTTCTATAATATTCCATACAGATGCTGTTGCTGCTTGTGGAAGAATCCCTATAAATGTAAATGAGCTATGCGTTGATACTTTAACTATATCTGGCCATCAATTTTATGGTCCAAAGGGTGTAGGTTGCCTTTATGTGCGAAAAGGAACAAGGTTATATCCTGAAATAGAGGGTGGAATCCAGGAAAAGGGAAGAAGGGGAGGAACAGAGAATGTTGCATCTATTGTAGGAATGGGAAAGGCAGCGAATCTTGTGATGTCTGAAATGGAAGAATGGGATAGACATATCTTAAAGCTACAAAATATGCTAATAGATGGAATATTTAAAAATTGCGATGGAGTTTATCTTAATAGCCCAAAAGAAGCCCTGCCTGGGATAATAAACCTCTCCTTTGATTTTGTAGAGGGTGAATCATTGCTTATCTCCCTTGATTTAGAAGGGATATGTGTTGCCTCCGGCTCTCCCTGCGTTTCTACATCCCTTAAAGCCTCCCATGTTCTCTCTGCTATGGGCATTTCTCCTGTTCTAGCACATAGCTCATTGCTATTTTCTTTGGGAAAGGAGAATAAAGAGAGCGATATAGGGCATCTTTTAAATGTTTTTCCTTCAATCCTTAAAAGGCTTCGGTTAATGTCTCCCCTTGCAAAAAGGTAATCCCACTAAAAAAATGAAACACATTTCTATACTGAAATAAAATTGGTTTTTTTGTGTTAATGTTTCTATAACCAAAGAGCAATTGGTTTGAAAATACTAACAAGGAGTGAGGGGTAAGTAGTGAAGTCTTATGTCTGAATCACTGTATCTTTTTATTGCAAGCCCTCTTTGTTCTGGTTATAATGTTTTTGTGGAGCTTTCTGTTTTAGATGAGGTTTCCTTTATATTAGAAAAACCATCTTTTTCAAACCTTGATAGCCAGATAATAATTGATATAGCTGAAGATAAATCGCAATGTTTCCTTACCATTACCCATCCAACCCTCTCTGGGAAAATACCTCAATTTGAGGATGTTCTAGCCAATTTAGAAGAAAATGGGATAAAAGATATAGACACAGAAACAATAAGGAGGATTTTAAAGGAAAGGGATTTTGAGAGAAAGCACCTTATAGCAATTGGTAAAAAGGCAAAAAAGGGAACTGACGCAAAATATTTATATAGATTTGGAAAGATAGAGGGCAAAGAATCTCCATTAGATAAATTTGAAGCAATATCTGGTCAGCTCATTGCTGTAAAGACACATCCAACAAAGGGAGAAGATGGAATGGATGCGTGTGGGAGTATAATAGAAGGCATTATGGGAGAAGATATTGTTATGATTGCTGGAAAGAATACAGCTATTTCAAGGGATAGAACAAGAATTTATGCTACAAGAAATGGCTTTGTTTCCTGGAAGAAGGACAGAGTAGACCTTGAGCCTTTAATCTCTATAGATGGCGATCTAACAAGCGATATAGAGTTTGATGGAAGCTTAAATGTATCTGGCTCTATAAAGGGTGTAAAGGTAAAGATAGGTGGAGAGCTTAAGGTTTCTAAAAATATTGAGAGCTCTTTTATTAGCGCTGGTGGAACCATAGAGGTCTTTGAGGGGATAATTAGCTCAGAAATAACATCAAAGGGTGATATTATAGGAAATTCAGCAAGCTCTTCAACCCTACAAGCAGGTTCATCAATAATCATAAGAACAGGGATAGTTGATTGTAATTCAAAGGCAAGGTCTATATTTATTACCGGAAAAAAAGGGATAATAATGACAAAGGGAATACCGCCACCATCTTTATTTACCATTCCAATTGTCATATCAAAGGGACTTTCTGGTCTTTCTGGAGGGGTTGCAAATGTAGAAAAAGTAATAGATGTTGAGGTTTTAGGTGATGTCTCCCATAAAAAAACAGAGATAAAGGTAGAAAAGAATGGGATAATATCTGCCTCGTCCTCTGTATATCCAAAGACAAAGATAACAATTGGTCTAAGAAGCCAGGAAATAATAAAACCTATAGAGGGTGTAACATTTATTGAGGATAAGGGGAAAATATTACAAATGCCATATAAACAGGCAGAGGCTGAGCTTGTAATGCCTATATATGGACCTACAATATTAAAAGACCCTCCATCTGTAATTATAGAAAACATTATAGAGAATGCAAAAAAAGAGGCATCCATTTTTTTACAGATAGAAGAAAACTTCCTTTCAGAATTTTACATTTTTGAATATCAATCAACCATCTTTTTTCAAAAGGATATAGATGGACCCTGGAAAAAGCTCATTTTTGAAATAGAAAGGAAAAGGAAGGAAAGAGAGGAAATACCAGGCTCTTTTAAGATTGATAACCTTCCAGAAGGTCTATACCTTACAATTTATCCACCTGGAAAAAAGGGAATTCCTGTAGGGCCAAGGGATTTAATAGAAATCTTAAAGGAATATAAAGAATTAAATGCTGAAGCAATAAGGGATGCTATTGTCCAAATGGATGGGATGCCTGTAAAGATAGGAGAGAGGCAATACATTCCAGAGCTTGATGGAAGAATAATTTTAAAGCTTGAAGATGAAGGAGAAATAAAGAATGCAAAAGCATTTTTAACAATTGGAAGCCCAAAGGAAAATGGAAAGCAGATTCCATTTACAGAAATTATAAAATTTCTTGAAAAAGAAAAAATAAGGGCATTTGATAAGAAGAAGATAGCATTAGCCTTAAAGAAAAAATTCTACAACAAACCATTTTTAATATCGGGTGCTATTTTTCCAAAAAAGGGAGAGAATGCTTGCTATATTTATAAATTTGGAGAAGAACCATATATTTATCCCGATGTAATTCCTGGTCAAATATTGGCAATAAAGGATGTCCCAAAAATTGGTACAGACGGCGTTAATTGTATAGGAGAGGTTATTCCAGGAATACCAGGGAATGATTTTAAAATTCAGGCTGGAAGGAATACATTTCTCTCAAAAGATGGAAATACATTATACTCTTCTAATTTTGGCAGGGTTTTCTGGACGAATAATAGGTGCGATGTAGAAAAGGTTATGGAAATAGATGGAGATTGTGATAAAGACATCGAATTTCTTGGAAAAATAATCATAAATGGCTCTTTGAAAAGGGGTGTAAAGATTAAAGCAAGCGGCGGGGTTTTAATAAAGGGAAATGTCTCTTTAAGGTGTGAGATAACATCAGGTGGAGGTATTGAAATAGATTCTGATATAAAAGGGGAGGATGGTAACGAGATAATTATTTCTGCAAATGGTGATATTGTTGCAAACTCAATATCCTTTTCAAATATATCATCCGAAGGCTCTGTAATTGCAAGAACAGGGGTTACAGATTGTAATGTTATTGCTAAATCCCTTGTCATTACAGGAAGGAAGGGGATAATAATGACAAAAGGCACACCGCCACCTCCTATATTTACCATTCCCATTGCTATGGCATCTGGTGTAAAGGGCCTGGTTGGTGGAGGAAGGATTGAGATTTCCGAGTTTATAGATGTTGAGCAGATTGGTTCTGTTTCACACCATAAAACAGATATAATTATAAAGAGCGAAGAGGGAAAAATCAGTGTTCAGGATGCGGTATATCCAAAGGTGAGTATGAAAATAGGAAAGGCATTTCTCCTTGCTACTAAACCATTTGAAGGTGGAGGGTGTTTTAAGCAAGAATTGGGAAAGATAATAAAGCACCCTTACGAAGAAATTCCTGCACATCTTATGTCTATTTCATATCCTATGGAAACAAAGGACATCCCCTCCTCAATTGCCCTTTTAAAAGAAGAAATTGAAAAAGCAATAAAATTTCTTTTATTTGATGACATTTTATCCATAAGCCTTGATGAAAAGCTTTCTCTGTTTTTTCCAAAGGGAATAGAAGGGCCTTGGAAAGAAAAGGAGAAAGAGATTACTTTAAAGATAAAGGAAAAGGAGGAAGCACCTGGCTCTTTTAAGATTGATAATACGCAAGATGGCGTTTATCTTACCATAAACCCACCAGGGATAAGGGGAAAGCCTGTAAATATGAAGGATGTTCTTCTTTCTGCATCAGAATTTTTTGATATAGATGAACAGGGTATAAAAACAGCAATTGAAAAAAAAGATGGAAAGCCAATAAAGATAGGAGAAAGGCAATATATCCCAGACCTTGATAGCTCTGTTAAGATAGAGGTAATAGATGAAGGGGAAATAAAGGCAAAGAAGGTTCTTTTGACAATAGGGCCTTTTAAGCCAGGTGGAAGAAAAATAAGGCATAAAGAGGTTTTATGGCATCTTATGAAAAATGGAATAATTTATGGAATAGAGGAGAAAAAAATTTTCCTTGCTTTAAAAAAGGATTTTTATAAGCCGTTTATTGCCGCATCCTGTCTTGTTCCAACAAAGGGAGAACCTGCCTTCTATCTTTATAAATACGAAGGTAAATTTGATGTAATACCAGGCCAAATTCTAGCAATAAAAAAGGAAAAAACAAGGGGAAATAATGGGATAAATTGTAAAGGTGAGGAGATTCCTGGGATTTTTGGTGATGAGCTTCCTATTATTGAGGGAAGGAATACGAGATTCTTTGAAAATATCTTGTATTCACAAGCCTCTGGAATGGCAACATGGGATGGAAATAGATGCGATGTTATTAAAACAATAACAATAAATGGAGACCTTAAGGAGAATTTGGATTTTTCTGGGAAAGTCATTATTTCTGGCTCTGTAAAGGCTGGAGTAAAAATAAATGCGCTGGCGAATATAGAAATAGGAGGGGATATCGAAAATTCCTGCAATATTTCATCAAGAGAGAATGTGCAGGTTTCTGGACATATCCTTTCTAATAGCTCTATTGATGCAAAATATGACATCATAGCCCAATCAGCATCAGAATCAAGCCTTAATGCAGGCGGAGCAATTGTTGTGAATACAGGAATGCGATGTAGGGCAAATGCTGATAGAATATACATTGTTGGGAAAAAGGGTGTGATGATGTCAAAAAGGGGGGCAGAAAAAGAAGAATTTACCCTGCCTGTTGCCATACAAAGGGGTGTTAAGGGGTTAATTGGTGGAGAGATAGAAACAAATGAGATATTTGCAGATATTATTGGCTCAGTTGAGCAGGAGGAGACAATAATAAGGCTAAAGGACAAAGGAAGGATTTGTTGTGGGTCTATATATCCAAAGACAAAGATTAATGGCATTGAAATAAAAAAGCAATCTGATAATATAGGATTTCAGAATGATGGAGGAAGGATTAAGGAGGTATCCTATAAACCCTGTGAGATTGTCTTAACAGAAGCCCAAGTAGAGCCTCAAAGGGAAAAGCATCCAGAATCAATAGCCCTTTTAAATGAAGAAAGGGAAAGGGCAAGTGGCTTCCTTAAATTAGGCGATGATAGGATAGGCTCTCTTGAATTAGATAATGAGACAAGCCTGTTTTTTGATAGAGGGATAAAAGGCCCTTGGGTTGAAATAGAAGAAAAAATAGAAAAACAAAAAGAAAAACCAGCCTCTTTTGAGATAAAATCCCTTCCTGAAGGGCTATACATTACAGTAAATAAGGGTGGAATAAAAGCTAATCCCCTTTCCTTTGAAGAGGTTGAAAGAGCTTTAAGAGAATTTTACAATGTGGATATAGCCGCTGTAGCTGAGGCAATAAAATATTCCTCTGGAAAGTCTGTAAAAATAGGAGAAAGGCAATACATTAGAGATATTGATTCAAGGATAGAGGTAGTTGTGGATTAGTTGTGTTTAGGAAGTTAAGAACAAAATGGGAAAATGAAGTTAAAATGAAAGGAAACACTAAATCCAAACGCACAAACTAAAAATGTCCGTAACTACTCAGGTTTTTAAGAATTTGTGTCCGTTTAGGATACCGTTTTACAAAAGGTGAGTAGTTACGATAAACCCTACCTCACCACCATTGACTTAATGGCAGAAGAGTCATCGCCGGTAAGCTTATAGAAGTATAAGCCCTTTGAGGCTTTGATGCCAGTGTCATTCTTTAAGTCCCAGAGGATGGCACTATCTTGCTTTGTGTATGAACCCTTCTTTTTAAAGCCAATGTTTATGGTTTTTACTCTTTGTCCTAGAATATTAAAGATTTCGTAACTATTTAGCCATCTGAAGTGAGACAGCAGGCAACGAAGCAATATTTCCTGTTTCAATCCATTTAGAAAGTGAATGGGTTATTGTAGTAATGGGATCAATCTTGCGAAGATGCAGGGTTCTGAATATTGACATCAG
>JBFMDZ010000008.1 GCA_040753555.1 bacterium | reverse complement strand
TTTGATGGTATTTAACAAAAAAATCTATAAAGGAAAAAAGAGATTATCTTTTTGTGATGTGTTTTTGATATAATATATCCTGTTTAGAGGTAATTCTGGACAAAGGTAGCGAAATATAGGAAATTAAGAAAATAGCTAATCATACATTTAGGGAGCTTGGAGAAAAATATCTATTATAGATTGATGGAAGGAAAAAATCAGCAAGGTTAAAAGGTTATTTTATAAGTCAATTGATAGAAAGATTTGGTTTGTTGCCTTTAAGGAGATTTAATACAAACTTTGTAGAACAATTACAGACTGACAACATTAGCAAAGGGCTTAAACCAACAAGCAATAATAAAATTTTAAGTATATTAAAGCATATGTTTACCAAAGCTGTAGAGTGGGATATGGTAGAATCAGAAATATTAAGGCGTATTAGAAAGGTAAAGCTATTAAAGGATGAGGGAAAGCGTTTAAGGTATCTATCAAAAGAGGAATGCCAGGCATTGATTGATGCTTGTGATGAGCATTTAGAACCTATTGTTATTACTTCCCTAAATACTGGAATGAGAAAAAGTGAGATATTATCCCTTAAGTGGGAGAATATTGACCTGGCAAATGGCTTCATTCTATTAGACAAAACAAAGAATGGAGAAAGAAGGGAAATTCCTATCAATGATACCCTCAGATATACCTTAAAGAAAACCTTAAAGCGATTAGATACTCCCTATGTATTCTATGATTCCAAAACAGGTAAGCCTTATCAGGATGTCAAAAGGAGCTTTGCAGGAGCTTGTAGAAGGGCAAAAATAAAAGACTTCTACTTTCACGATTTAAGGCATACATTTGCTTCTCATCTTGTTATGGCTGGTGTTGATATTACCACTGTCAAGGAGCTTTTAGGACATAAAACCTTGACCATGACTTTAAGATATGCCCATCTTACACCTTCTCATAAGGTTAAGACTGTGAACATACTAGATAATGTTTTTAATGAAGATAAACTATACAAAAACTATACAATTCTTGAAATTATAAGATAAATATAATGGCGAAAAGCCTTGAAATATCTATAAAGCCCACAACCAGAATCGAACTGGTGACCTCATCCTTACCAAGGATGCGCTCTAACCGTCTGAGCTATGTGGGCTTTTATAAAATTGTAAATTATAAATACAAAAATTGCAAATGAATTGGAAAGAAAAGGATAAGAAGGTAAGGGATGTTTTGGTAAAGAGGCTCTTTCTCTTAAGGGAGAAAATTGAGGAAATTTTAAGAAAGAAGGAGCATAAAGGCAATCTTAAAGAGGCAAATAATACCCTTTCCCTTATTAAGGCAATTGATATGTGTCTTGATGAAATAAGGTTCACAAACTATGGCTATTCTGATTTTGAAATAAAGGATTATGAAACAATAGAGGAAAAGCAAAGGGAAATCTTTGAAACACTTGAGGAAATAGAAAATTCTGATTTTACCCATATAAGGGATGTCAAAGAAAGGATAGAAAACCTCAAAAAAGACTACGCTGAGATAAAAAGCCTGATTATGGCTTTAATTCCACACAAGAAGAATGAAATAATAGAAGACAGATAAGCGATATCATAGAGCTATCTGTTGGCTCTGGTGGAAAGAGGATGAGGGAATTTATCCTGTGGATTAAGGCTTCTTTCCATTTTAACTGGCGAGCTGTTTCCAAGAATTTGTTAAAAAAAATTTGACAAGAAAGGATAAGGTATTTTAAACTTGGGAAGATATGAAAACTATGGAGGTATAAAAGATGAAGCTTACAAGAAGAAACTTCTTAAAGGTAACAACGACAGCGGGTGGTGGCTTATTCTTAAGCCAATTAGGGCTCTTTGACCTAGGCAAGCCAAAGGCTTATGCTGAAGAGCTTAAGGTAAAGTATGGGAAGGAGACAACATCTATCTGCCCATATTGTGCGGTTGGTTGTGGCGTTATTGCTACAACAAAGGAGGGAAAGCTCATAAATTCAGAGGGAGACCCAGACCATCCCATAAACCAGGGTGCTTTATGCAGCAAAGGCTCTGCCATTTATCAAATAGTTAATAATGAAAGAAGGGCAACAAAGGTTCTTTATCGGGCTTCAAAGAGCAACAAATGGGAGGAAAAGGATTGGGATTTTGCTATATCAGAGATTGCAAAGAGGATAAAGGCAACTAGGGATGCTACATTTGAGGCTGATGTAAATCGGACAAGGGCAATTGCCTCATTAGGTGGTGCTATGCACAACAATGAGGAATGCTATTTGTGGATAAAGCTTATGAGGGCAATTGGTCTTGTATATTTAGAGCATCAGGCACGGCTGTGCCATTCATCCACTGTAGCCGCATTGGCTGAATCCTTTGGAAGGGGGGCAATGACCAACCATTGGATTGACATCAAAAATTCTGATTGTATTATGATAATTGGCTCAAATGCCTCTGAATGCCATCCTATGTCATTTAGATGGATAACAAACGCAAAGGAAAATGGGGCAAAGCTTATTGTTGTTGACCCAAGGTTCACAAGGTCAGCAAGCAAGGCAGATATTTATGCACAAATGCGCTCTGGATGTGATGTTGCCTTTATTGGAGGGATTATAAACTATTGCCTCCAAAATAACCTCTATCAAAAAGAATATGTTATAGAATATAGCGATGCCTCATTTCTTATTAACCCAGATTTTAAGCTATCCGAGGATATTGGGCTATTCTCAGGATATAATCCAGAAAAGAGAAGCTATAACAAGGCAACATGGAAATACCAATTAGATGAAGCTGGTATTCCAAAGAAAGATAAAACCTTACAAGACCCAAATTGTGTATTCCAATTACTAAAGAAGCATTATTCAAGATACGATGTAGATACAGTAATAAAGATTACAGGAACACCAAAGGATATATATCTTAAGGTCTGTGAGACATTCTGTGCCACAGGAAAGCCAGATAAGGTAGCAACAATAATGTATTCAATGGGAACTACCCAGCATACAAATGCTGTCCAAATGATCAGGGCATATTCAATTATCCAGCTCCTTTTGGGAAATATTGGTTCTGCTGGTGGTGGAATAAATGCAATGAGGGGCGAGGGGAATGTTCAAGGCTCAACCGACCATGCCCTCCTTTTTCATATCCTTCCTGGCTACCTTAAAGCACCAACAGATAAAGAGCTTGACCTAAAATCATACATTGATAAGTACACACCAAAATCAGCTGACCCTAAATCTGCCAATTGGTGGCAGAATACATCAAAGTATATTGTCTCTCAATTAAAGGCATTCTATGGAGACAATGCAAAACCAGAAAATGATTTTTGCTATTCTTATCTTCCAAAGAACTCAGGAAATTACTCATATATCTCCCTCTTTGAGGCAATGTATGCAAAGGAAATAAAGGGATGCCTTGTATTTGGACAAAACCCCTGTGTCTGTAGCCCAAACCTTAATATGAGCTACAAGGCATTGGAAAACCTTGATTGGCTTGTGGTAATGGATTTATGGGAGACAGAAACCGCTGATTTTTGGAAAAGACCAGGGGCAAATCCAGCAAATATAAACACAGAGGTATTCCTGTTGCCAGCATCTTCATCATTAGAAAAAGAGGGCTCTATTACAAACTCTGGAAGGTGGGCACAATGGAGGAATAAGGCGATTGAGCCATTGGGAAATTCAAAGCCAGATTTACAGATTGTAGATAGGCTTTACAAGGAATTAAAAGCCCTCTATGAGAAGGAATCTGGAACATTTTCGGAAGCCATTGTTAATCTTAATTGGAATTATGGAGAGACCCCAGATCCTAATCTTGTAGCAAAGGAGATAAATGGATACGATGTGAACACAAAGGCACAAATAGATGGCTTTGCAAAGTTAAAGGATGATGGGACAACATGCTGTGGCAATTGGATATATTGTGGCTCATACACAGATGAAAATAGAATGGCAAGGAGAGACCCACAAGATGCCCCAAACAATATTGGTCTATATCCAAAATGGAGCTGGTGCTGGCCAGTTAACAGAAGAATCCTCTACAATAAGGCATCTTGCGATACAGCTGGAAATCCCTTTGACCAAAATCGTGTTGTTGTTAAATGGAATGATATTGATAAGAAATGGACAGGCGATGTTCCAGATGGTCCCTGGCCTCCTGCTGACAAATACCCATTCATTATGAAACAAGAAGGCTTTGCAGCATTATTTGGCCCAGGTCTAGCAGATGGCCCATTTCCAGAGCATTATGAGCCACAGGAAAGCCCGGTTATAAATATTTTGTCAAAGCAACAGAATGACCCGTCTACAAAAATATGGAATGCTGACCTTGATTTATGGGGAAGCCCAGATAAATTCCCCATTATTGCAACCAGCTTCAGGCTAACCGAGCATTGGCAATCAGGGGCTATGACAAGGAACCTTCCCTGGCTATGTGAGCTTGTCCCTGATATGTTTGTAGAAATAAGCACAAGCTTAGCTAAAGTAAAGGGAATAAAGCATGGCGAAAAGATTAACATTCTCTCTGCCAGGGGAAAGGTTACCTGCTATGCCTTAGTAACTGAGCGGATAAAGCCATTCCAATTAAATGGAAAATCCTACGAACAAATTGCCCTTCCCTGGCACTTTGGCTATTCTGGCATTGCAACAGGCGATTCAGCAAATAGACTAACAGCAAACATCGGAGATGCCAATACAATGATTCCCGAGTATAAGGCATTTTTATGCGATGTAATAAAAGGAGGTAAATAAAATGGCAAAATTAGGTACTTTGATTGACACATCAAAATGTACGGGGTGTAGGGGATGTCAGGTTGCTTGCAAGCAATGGAATGGCTTGGAAGCTGAGAAAACCCAATTCTTTGGAGGCGAGGGCTATCAAAACCCAAAAGAGCTATCCGGGAAAACATTTACCCTGGTTTTCTTTAAGGAAAAAGCCGAAGGAAATAATCTTCAATGGCTATTCAGAAAGCATCAATGTATGCAATGCACCATTGCATCTTGTGTAAATGTCTGCCCGGTAAAAGCATTAAGCAAGCATCCAGATGGCTATACTGTCCGTGATAGGGAAAAGTGCATTGGCTGTGAGCTTTGTGTTCAAAATTGCCCATTTAAGGTTCCAAGGATGGCTGAAGATAAAAAGGCAAGTTCTTGCAAGTATTGCATAGATAGGGTTCAAAATGGCTTAACCCCAGCCTGTGCAAAAGCCTGCCCTTCAGGTGCAATCCAATTTGGAGAAAGGGAGAATTTGTTAAAAATAGCCAAAGATAGGGTTAACTTTTTTGGTGGCAAAGCAAATCTCTACGGAGAAACCCAATGTGGCGGTCTGGGTGTTCTTTATATCCTTTTGGATGACCCAAGTGTTTATGGCCTTCCAAAGTCTCCAAAGACAGCACAAATGCCAGATTGGAATGAATTGGTAGACGCCCTTTCTAAATTTAGCCTTTTAGGAATTGGGGGAATGGCGATAGAAAGATGGGAAAGATAATATACGCAAATAAAATTGGTTTTCAAGTGTCAACAACCCCTATTATCTGAAATTTTTCTGTCAGTAAGCTCTCTAATTCTCCTTTACTTCTTACTTATTTCATTGCTTTCTTTAAATATTAGCTAAACACGTACAAATTTTAAAAAAAACTAGAAAACTAAAACTTAAGCTCCCTTCTTGCTTCCATGTCGTAGAGGATTCTTTCTTTTGGTTTGTTTATGCCTAATGCTTCTCTTTTTTTGTCAATATGAGCAATCAATAATTCTGCCATTTTGTATGGGTCTGGTTCATAAGCCCACATTCCGCCGGTTAAACCTTCGTATTCCTCAAATAAATGCCTGGTGGTAGCTTTGCTTCCTAGGGTTGGAAAATTTACGCCAAAGGCAACCAAGAGACCCGTTGCCATAAAGTAGTGACCAATGGCAATTGCCTTTTCTGACATCCATTCTGGGGCACAGCCAGCAATAGGTAAATGATGAACATCATCACCAAGCCCACCCACCTTAACCATTTCTGCACCTGCAACCAAAAGCCTTGAATTGTCAACGCAGGAACCACAATGGAGGACAGGAGGCATGCCGGTGGCTTCACAGACCTCAGCTAATCCAGAACCAGCAAATTTTGCCGCCTCAGGGGTCAACAAGCCTGCCTTTGCACAGGCTATAGCTGCACAACCTGTTTGAAGCACTAAAACATTATTTTTAATAAGCTCCTTTACCAGAGGGATATGAATGCTATCTAGGGCTACCCTTGGGTTATTGCAACCAACAGCACCAACCACGCCACGGATTTTCCCATTGATGATATTATCATTTAAAGGCCAGTAGGATGCCCTAAATCTTCCACCAAGCATATAATTTACATATTCATGGGTAAACCCGGCAACCAAATCCATAGATTCCTCTGGAATATTTACCTTTTCTTTTTTCCTATTTTTAAAATTTAAAATCGCGGTTTCCACAATTTTTTCGGCTGACACAAGGGCATTATGTGGGTCAAATTCAATGTGCAAAGCCCCTGGGATTTTGCCTTTTGATGATGTTGAAATGACCTTTGTGTGGTAGCATTGGCTAACCTTTGGCAAGGATTGAAAGATGCATTGAACATCCACAACCATTGCCTCAACAGCACCTGTTGCTATGGCAAGCTCTTGCTGTAAGAAATTGCCTGCAAGGGAGATACCATGACGCATCAAGACCTCATTTGCTGTGCAGCAAATGCCTGCTAAATTTATGCCTTTTGCACCCTCTTTTTTTGCCAATTCAAGAAGCCTTGGATTTTTTGCAGCCTCCACAACCATCTCAGAAAGCAATGGCTCATGACCATGGATAATAATATTAACACAATCCTCCCTTAAAACCCCAAGATTAACCCGAGAGAGTATGGGTTTTGGACTGCCAAAAAGAATATCTTGCAATTCTGTTGCAATCATAGAGCCACCATATCCATCAGCTAAGGCACACCTAGAGCCCTGAAAGAGGATATTTCTATAATCCTGGTCTACGCCGATGTGTGTCCTGTGCATTATCTCAACAACTTCCCTGTCTATGCCACGCGGTGTCATACCCAATTTTTTCCAGACATTCTGTCGGGTAAGGGGCATCCTTTTTATAAAGGTAAGCTCACCCTGCTGTTTTCCAAATTCAGCTAATGCCTTTTCTCCCAGCTCCTTGGCAATCTCATATTTATCCTTTCCCTCGGTTTCAATATCAAAGTCTTTTGCTACCTTATAAAGTTTCTCTACATCCTTTATGCTATAGCCTGGTGCCTTTTTCTCTGCTACCGCAATTAAGATTTCAGCTACCTCCCTTCCATGGTCAGAGTGTGCAGAGGCACCTGCTGCAATCATCCGAGCAAAATTCCTCGCCGAGATTGTTCCTATGGTTGCTCCACAAAGCCCTGTTTTATCTCCCCTCTCCTGTTCCTCCTCAGATTCATCCTTAAAGCTTAATCGGCAAGGACCCATCGCACAATGCTTACAACATGCACCCTTTTCTCCAAAGGGACAGGGTTTTATCTCCTGTGCTCTATCAAAAACTGTTTTTGCACCATCGTTTTTTGCCTTTTGTAAAGACACATCCCTACTACTATAAACCAAAGCCTCCTTTTTCTCAAAAAAGCTAGAGATGTCTTCATCTATCCAGGATGGTTTATAGCTATCACCAGGGTGCCTTTTAACACCTTCAATTTTCTCCTCTTCCTTTGCAACATAAATGGCTTCTTCCTTTTTTATCTGTCTCTTTTCCTCTATCTTTTCCTCCCTTTTACCCCTTAATTCATTTATGAGCTCTTTAAGGAGCTTCATAGAGGAAGGATGTCTCATAACCAAAATATCAGCTCCAGCAAGGAGAAATGAAATGCCTGTTATTGCCTCCCAAAGAATACCCCTTTTTTCTATATCACCCCATTGTGGATTATCCTCCCTTAATTCCTTTATCTTCCAGCAATCCTTTCCTGTCTCTACAAATATGGGCATCTTAAGCTTTTCATCCCCTGCCTGAAGGGCGGCTTGCCTTATCCTTTCAATTATAGAATATGTATATTCCAAGCCATAGCCCAATGCAGAGCCTGTTGGGTCTATAAATATTTTATTGTCGGAAAGACCGAGGTTTCCCAATAGGATATTTAGCTGCTTTGCAAGGTTAACATCAATAGGTGTTTGTGCAGAGACATTGTGTTTATAGCCTAATGCTGCTGCACCAATGGGTTTATAGTTATCCTCTGTTGCTGCTCCAAGCAAAATATTCTTTCCTTCGCAAGCTGATGCTATCTCCTTTAGGACAATGCTATCTTTTTCTATATTTCCGCATCCTAGGACAATCAAGGGAGCAGGGATATTAGAAGATACATCCTTTGCTGTTTTGGAAGCATCAGAAGGAGACCTATTGCTTCCAAGTGGGTCTGTAGACATAAGCTTAAGGCAAATTATATCCGCACCATAAGAAATTGCCTTCTTTGCCCAAGAAACAGGATTATTCAAGACATCCTCGTATGGCTTCATAACAGAGCCTGGCCAATTTAAAGGAGGCTCATCCCATATCTCTAAAGCAATCCTCGGTGGATTTGGAATATTCCCTTCAAATTCATAGAAAGGTAGGGTATTTTCCCCTCCTATCTTTAATCCACCTATCTCTCCCTCTATGATAGATGTTTTATAGGTTTCTTTATGAGTTTCCATTTTAGAAAAAATTTTACATTAAAAGCGTTAAAAGGTCAATATTTTTGTAAAAACTTGACAAAAAAGGGGAATTTGATTATTCTTTAAAAAATTCAGGAGGTTAAAGAAATGAAGGTTAAAGACATTATGACAAAGGGTGTGATAACCGTAGCAGATGAGTTATCTGTAAAGGAGGCAGCCTGTGTATTGGCTGAGTATGATATCTCAGGGATTATTGCGGTAAATGAAAGAAATGAATTTTCTGGAATCCTTTCAGAGATGGATATTGCAAGGGCATTTGGAAAAAACCTTGAAGATGTAAGGATTTCTGAAATTATGACAAAGCCTGTTATTACAATTGGAAAGGAAGAGGATGTAGAAAAGGCAGCAAGGATGATGGTAGAGAATAATATTCATCGCCTATTGGTTATAGATGAAGAAAAGGAAGAGAAAACAAGGCTTTTTTCCTCTGGGATAATCTCTTGCGGAGATATTGTAAAGGCAATTGCAGGAAAGAAGTAAAATTTACGGATTTTTAAGGAGAAAACTGATACCATCTTACAAAAGGTGAGTAGATACAGGCTTTTAGAATATAAACAATGGAAGACAAGGATAGAACAAGGCTTATTGAGATAATAGAGAAATTCAAAGAGGATGGGTTAATTTCTGTTCTTCAAAAGATACAGGATGTATTTAACTATCTTTCTCCTGAAACCATTGTTATGGTTTCTAAATATATGAAAATGCCCCTTTCAAAAATATATGGCGTTATCACATTTTATCACCATTTCTCCCTTAAGCCACGCGGAAAATATACTATAAGGGTCTGTAAAGGAACAGCCTGCCATGTTAAGGGAGGAGAGGAAAATTTAACAAGGATAAAGAGGCTTTTATCCATAAAAGAGGAAGAGGTATCAGAAGATTTTGTATGGGGTTTGGAAACAGTAGCCTGTGTTGGTGCTTGTGCTTTAGCCCCTGTTGTTATGATAAACGATGAATATTATGGCAAGATGAGCCTTCATAAAACAGAGCTAATTATTGACCATTATAAGGCAATAGAAAAGACAGGGGAGTATGTAAAATATGAAGATAAGGTCAGTTAATGAGCTTTCTGAATATAGGGAAAGGATTGTTAAATCCCACAATCCTAAAAAAACAACAATTTCCATTTGTAATGGCGCAGGATGCCTTGCATTGGGTGCAAAGACACTTTCAGAACTCTTTGAAAATGATGTAAAAAAAAGAAACCTTGATATAGAAA
Organism: bacterium; assembly: GCA_040753555.1. Lineage (NCBI taxonomy): Bacteria > bacterium. The sequence goes on along the minus strand of JBFMDZ010000008.1, from coordinate 20,440 downwards.
TATTAAAAACAGGATGTCCAGGCTTTTGTGAAAAAGGGCCTTTGGTTACTATCTTTCCTCAAGGCATTTTCTATTCAAAGGTTACATCTGACGATGTCTCTTTAATTATTGATGAAACCATCATAAAAGGAAAGATAATTGACAGGCTTTTATACGAAGACCCAAATACAAAGGAAAAGATTAAAAAAGTCTCTGATGTCCCATTTTATAAGAAGCAAACAAGGAGGCTTCTCTCTTTAAATGATAAGATAGACCCAACAAATATTTCCCATTACATTCAATACAATGGCTATTCTGCCTTATCCCTTGCCCTCTTTATTCCTCAAGATGAAATCATAAAAGAGGTAAAGAAATCTGGCTTAAGGGGAAGGGGTGGTGGAGGATTTCCAACAGGGATGAAATGGGAGTTTCTTAAGAAAGAGAATGCTTCTGTAAAATACATTATATGCAATGCTGATGAGGGAGACCCTGGTGCATTTATGGATAGAGCCCTTATGGAGGGAAATCCCCATCTTATCCTGGAAGGGATGATAATAGGAGGTTATGCTACGGGTTCTACAGAGGGCTTTGTCTATGTTAGAACAGAATATCCCCTAGCCCTTAAGCACATCACAATTGCTATACAAGATGCAGAAAAATTGGGTTTTTTGGGTGAAAATATTCTAGGTTCTGGATTTTCTTTTAAAATAAAGGTAAGAGAGGGTGCTGGTGCATTTGTCTGCGGAGAGGAAACAGCCCTCATTGCATCTATTGAGGGAAAAAGGGGAATGCCAAGACCCCGTCCTCCATATCCTATAAAATCTGGGCTTTTTGGAAAGCCTACCCTAATAAATAATGTAGAGACATTCGTAAATATCCCTTATATCATCCAAAATGGAGGGGATGATTATGCAAAAATTGGAACAAAAACATCAAAGGGAACAAAGATATTTGCTTTGGCTGGAAAGGTTAAAAATACAGGCCTGGTTGAGGTTGCAATGGGTACAACCCTAAAAGAAATTATCTTTGAAATTGGTGGAGGGATTTTAGGGGAAAGGGAATTTAAGGCTGTTCAGCTTGGAGGACCTTCGGGAGGATGCTTATCTTCAAAAGACCTTGACATCGGTGTTGATTATGAAAGCCTGATTTTAAAAGGTGCGATGATGGGCTCAGGCGGAATGATTGTTATGGACGAGACAAATTGTATGGTTGAGCTTGCAAGATTCTTTATGGAATTTGTCCAGAATGAAAGTTGTGGAAAGTGTGTTCCCTGTCGGATTGGAACAAGAAAGATGCTTGATATTTTAACACGGCTAACCAAAGGGAAGGGAAAACAAGAGGACATTTTAGAGCTTAAGAGGCTTGCCAAGCTAATAAAAGAATCCTCCCTTTGCGGACTTGGTCAAACCGCACCCAATCCTGTCCTTTCAACAATAAATAATTTTCCAGAGGATTACAGGGTTCATATTGAAGAAAAATTCTGCCCTTTATGCAAGAGCAAGGGTGTATTTCCTGTCAGGCATTTCAAGCCAGAAGAGCCAAAAAAGGAATGACCATATTTTAATTGGAATGTAGGAGGTGATTAAATGCCAGGTATAAAGCAAGAGATTATTAGAATGATAGAGACATTGCCAGAAGAGATTGATTATGATGAAATTATGGCAAAGATATATTTTAAACAGAAACTTGATAATAGCTTAAAACAAATTGAAGAAGGAAGGATTGTCTCCCATAAAGAAGCAAAAAAAAGAATCTCTAAATGGATAAAGTAGAAAGGCTCATTTGGACAGAAGATGGAATAAAAAGCTTTGAAGATATTATTCAATATATTGCAAAAGATTCTTCTTACTATGCCAGCAATTTTGGAAGGAAGGTATTGGAATCCATTGAAAATCTAATGGAATTTCCAAAAATGGGAAGAATTGTTCCTGAATATAATAAACCCAACATAAGAGAGCTTATTTATCAGAATTATAGAATAGTGTATAGAATAGGAAAAAATATCATTTATATCTTGCTGATTATTCATGGAAGCAAAGAACTTCCAACAAATATTTAAATAAATGACCATAAAGGAAGAAATAGAGAAGGATATAAAAAAGGCTGTAGAAACATTTAACATAAAAGAGAAAATTCCAGAGATTAGGCTTGCCCCTTCATCAAAAGAGGAATATGGAGACCTTACAACAAACTTTTCCTTTATCCTTGCGGGCTCTCTTAAAATTAAACCAGAAAAAGCTGCAAATCTCCTCTTGGAAAAAATAGAAAGCCTCAATATTTCCAAAAAAGAGGTAATTGGAGGGTTTTTGAATATATGGATAAAGGATTCTGCTTTATATAAAGAAATTGATAAAATCAATGAGGATTTTGGAAGATTGTCAATTGGTGAAGGAAAAAGGGTTTTAATTGAATTTGTTAGTGCAAACCCAACAGGTCCATTGCATATAGGTCATGGAAGGGGTGCAGCATATGGAGATGCAATTGCAAGAATCCTTGAATTCTCTGGATTTTCTGTAAGCAGGGAATATTATGTCAACAATGTGGGAACACAGATTGAGCTGCTTGGAGAATCATTAAGGGCAAGATACCTTGATTTACCTATCCCAGAGAACGGCTATAAAGGTGATTATCTTATGGAGATTGCAAAGGAAATCAAAGAGGATGCAAAAGATAAGCCATTAGAATATTTCAAGGAATTTGCATATTCAAATATCCTTTCTGGAATTCAAAATGAGCTTTCAGATTTTGGTGTAGAATTTAATAGATTTGAGTATGAAAGCAATTTATACGATAGCAAAAAGGTGGACAATCTCCTTTCATTGTTAAAGGAGAATTCTTATGTAAAGGATGGTGCCCTGTGGCTTAAAACATCAAGCATCTCTGATTGTAAGGATAGGGTTCTTGTAAGGGGAAATGAAAGACCAACATATTTTGCCTCTGACCTTGCCTATCACAAGGAGAAATTTGAAAGGGGCTATAATCTTTTGATAGACTTATGGGGAACAGACCATCACGGCTATGTTGAAAGAATAAAATCCGGGCTTTCCCTTATGGAATATAACCCGGATATGCTTAAAATCATCCTCTATCAATTGGTAACCCTAAAGAGGGGAAAGGAGATTATATCTATGTCAACAAGGGCTGGTGAATTTATAACCTTAAAAAGTGTTATAGATGAGGTTGGAAGGGATGCAACCAGGTTTTTTCTTTTAACAAAAAAATCTGATACACACCTAGAATTTGACTTAGATCTTGCAAAGAAGGAATCGGCTGAAAACCCTGTTTATTACATCCAATACCTCCATGCAAGGACTTGCTCTATTTTAAGGGAGGCAGAGAAAAAAAATATCAGAAAAGAAAATCCAGATTATAGCCTTTTAACCCTAAAGGAGGAGCATAGGCTAATGACACACCTTTGTTTATTTCCTGATGAGGTAAAGGCATCAGCTATTTTCCTTGAGCCACACAGGATTGCAAATTATCTTATAGCCCTTGCTAGCATATTCCATAATTATTACCATCATTATAGGATTATATCAGACAACACAGAGCTTACAAAAGCAAGGCTCTTCCTTATAAATTGCTCAAGGATTGTTGCAAAAAATGGGCTTTATCTTCTTGGAATATCCGCTCCTTCTGTGATGTAATGTAAAAATTTCTTTACTTTTCTTGGCGTTATTGTATAAAATAGCAATAAAATGGCTGAAATAATAGATGGAAAGAAAATAGGAGAGGAAATAAGGGTTGAATTAAGGGAAAGGATTGAGAATCTAAAGAAAAAAGGGATTACACCTGGTCTTGCTACAATTCTTGTGGGAAATAATCCTGCATCCATTGTCTATGTCCGCAACAAAACATCTGCTTGTGAAAAATTGGGCATTTATTCAAGGCAATGTAATTTAGAGGAAAATGTATCCCAGGAAAAACTTATATCCACAATTTGTGAGTTAAATTCTGATTCTTCTATTCACGGCATCCTTGTTCAGCTTCCTCTTCCATCCCATATAAATGAAAATGTGGTTTTATCCGCTATCTCACCCGATAAGGATGTTGATGGTTTTCATTATTATAATGTTGGAAAATTCATATGTTGCAAGGATTTTCATAAAATGAAGGAGGATAAGCTTTTTCTTCCCTGTACACCATACGGAATTATGGAAATGCTTATAAGGTATGGCGTAAAAATAGAGGGGGCTAATGCTGTTGTTCTTGGAAGGTCAAATATTGTTGGAAAACCCATAGCCCTCCTTCTCCTTTCTGCTAATGCTACTGTTACAATATGCCATTCAAAGACAAAAAACCTCTCTGATGTTTGTAGAGGGGCTGATATATTGATAGCTGCCATAGGAAAGGCAGAATTTGTAAAAACTGACATGGTAAAAAATGGGGCTTGTGTTATTGATGTTGGAATAAACAGAATAGGTGAAAAGATTGTTGGCGATTGTGATTTTGAAGGGGTGTCTAAAAAGGCAGGGTTTATAACGCCTGTCCCTGGCGGTGTAGGTCCTATGACCATAACAATGCTTCTTGTCAATACAGTAATTTCTGCAGAAAAACAAAATGGAAAATGACATTATAAAAAGAGCAATAAAAGAGGTTGAGACAAAGATAACAAAGGGTGTTGAGAAAATAGAAAAGAAGAAAAAAGAAGAATATACATTCTACGAAAAGAGCCTTTTAAAGATAAATCCAGGAATTATTACTAAGGGAATCGTTGTTGGAAAAAGCAATGATGGGGTGCTTGTTTCTATTGGGTTAAAAGAGGAGGGAATAATTCCATTTAATGAATTATCTTTAAAGGAATTCAAAAGCCCTGATGATGTTGTCCAAACAGGGGATGAAATAGAGGTAATTGTTCTATCCAATAATAATGGGAGTTTTATCCTTTCAAAAAAGAGGGCAGATCTTAAAAATGCCCTAGATAAGATTCAAAATGCGTTTTCTAAGAATGAGGTTATTTCTGGAATGATTTCTTCCCAGGTAAAGGGAGGATTGGTTGTTGACCTTGGTATCCCTGGATTTATTCCTATCTCCCACATAAAAAAAGAGCCTATAAGGAACCTTGATTCATATGTTGGGAAGGAGGTTCGGCTTAAGGTTATTGAATTTGATAGAAAAAAGAAAGATGTTGTTCTCTCTTTGAAAAAGGTGGAGGAGGATGAGAAAAGAGAAAGAAAAGAAAGGCTTATCAATGAACTTTTGGAAGGAAAGATTGTTGCAGGAAAGGTTACAAAGCTTACAGATTTTGGTGCTTTTGTTGATATTGGAGGAATTGAAGGGCTTGTTCCAGTTTCTGAGCTTTCCTACAGAAAGATAAAGCATCCCAAAGATGTTTTAAAGAAGAGCGAAACAGTTTCCCTTGTTGTAATAAAGGTTGATAGAGAAAATAATAGGGTTTCTTTAAGCCTTAAGGATGCGATGTCTTCACCCTGGGAAACTATAAGGGAAAGGCTAGATATAGGTTCTGTAGTTTCTGGAAGGGTATCAAAGATAATGCCAAACTATGCTTTTGTAGAAATTGAAGATGTTGAAGGGTTTCTTCCAAAAAGGGAGATGGATAAAGAGGTATTAAGTGAAGGTCAAGAGATTGAAGTAAGAATAATAGAGCTTAATCCAGAAAAACAAAGGATGACCTTAAGCTTAAAGGGCATAAAAGAGGAGAACGAGGTAGAAAGATTCCTTGCCAACCAAAGAAAAGGTGGATTTACACTTTCTGAGATTTTAGAAAGCAAACCTACTAGGAGAAAGAACAAAAAGGAAAGTAAGTGGAGATAGAAGCTCCTGCCAAAATAAACCTCTCTTTAGTTATACAAGGAAAAAGGGATGATGGCTTTCATAATATAAAAACAATATTCCAGACAATAAGCCTCTTTGACAAGATAAAAATATTTCCATCCCCTGCATTAAGTGTTTCTTGCCAAGGTATTCCAGAAAAAGAAAACCTTGTGTATAAAGCAGCCATTTCCCTCCTTGAATATGCAAATTGCAAAAAGGGTGCAAAAATTGTAATTAAAAAGCATATTCCTATATCTGCTGGCATGGGTGGAGGTTCATCAAATTGTGCAGAATGCCTTCTTGCTTTAAATAGATTTTGGAATCTTTCCCTCTCCCTAAATGAATTAAAAAAAATAGGAGAAAATCTTGGGTCAGATGTCTGTTTTTTTCTTGAGAAAGGCACAGGGCTTGGAGAAGGAAGGGGAGAAAAGATTACAAGGCTTTCCTTAATCCCGAATTGTTTTTTTCTTCTTATCTTTTTTTCATTTAAGGTATCTACAAGGGAGGTGTATCAAAAAGTCAGGAGTCAAAAGACAAAAGAGAGAATAGAAAAAATGCTTTTGGCAATAAAAAATGGGGATATTTTTGGGATTGCAAAGAATTTACATAATTGTCTTGAATCTGTAACCATAAGAAAATATCCAGAGATTGGAAGAATGAAAGAATATCTTATAAAAGAGGGTGCATTGAATGCCCTAATGTCAGGTTCAGGGCCTACGGTATTTGGGATTTTTAACAAAAGAAAGGATATAGAGAGGATAAGAAAAAATCTTGCTTTATCTGGAATAAAGGCAAAGGTTGTAAAACCGATATGAAAAGCGTTCTTGTGGGAATGAGTGGTGGTATCGATTCCTCTGTTTGTGCCTATTTGCTTAAGGAAAAGGGATATAATGTGATTGGGATAATATTTAAGTTGTTTGAAGATGAAAATAGGTGTTGTGAAATAAGTGATGTAAAAAATATAGCATCTAAATTGGGAATTTCCCACTATGCTTTAGACATTAAAGATAGTTTTAAAACAATGGTAATTGATGAATTTGTAAAGGGCTATAAAAATGGAATAACGCCAAATCCCTGTATAATGTGCAATAAATATATAAAGTTTGAATTTCTCTTAAAAAAAGCTAAAGAATTAGATGTAGAATATATTGCAACAGGCCATTATGCAAGGATAGAAAATGGAAGGCTTAAAAAAGGGGTTGATAAAAGAAAGGACCAATCCTATTTCCTTTATCCAATAAAAGAGGAATATCTTAATTATATTCTAATGCCACTTGGATGCAGGGCAAAGGATGAGGTAATAAAAATTGCAAAGAAATTGGGATTTCCCATAAAAAAAGAGAGCAGCGAGATATGCTTTATCCCTGACAATGATTATAAAAGCTATCTTTTGGAAAAATGCAAAGATTTAGTAAAAGAAGGCCCTATTTTGGATAAGGAGGGAAATGTTTTAGGAACCCACAACGGAATTTCCTTTTTTACTATTGGACAGAGGGAGGGAATAGGAATTTCAGAAAAAAAGCCCCTTTATGTAATTGAAATAGCTAAAGATAAAAACGCTATTATTGTAGGAGAAGAAAAAGAGCTTTATAAAGATGAATTGACGGTAAAGGATATAAACCTTTTTTTTAATATAGACAAGCCTAGGAATGTATTTTGTAAAATAAGGTATAAAAATCCAGAATCAATGGCAATTATAAGGAAAATTGGTGAAGACAAAATAAGCGTAAAATTTGAAAAGCCCCAATTTGCCATTACAAAAGGTCAATCAGCTGTGTTTTACGATGGAGATATTGTTCTTGGTGGTGGTATAATAGAATGACAGCATTCCTCCTTTTGGGTTCAAATATTGGTGATAGAGAGGAAAATATTAAAAATGCCTTATCTCTTATTGGTAAAATAGAAGAAACATCCATAATTAGAACATCAAAAATTTACGAAACAGAGCCTTGGGGTTATAAAAATCAACCATTTTTCCTAAATTCTGCCACAAAGATAGAAACAGACCTTTCACCTCAAAATCTTCTTTTAGAACTTAAAAACATTGAAAAAATAATGGGAAGGAAAAAGACAAAAAGATATGGCCCAAGGATAATAGATATTGATATTCTCTTTTATGGAGACCTTATAATCAATGAGAAAGACCTCATTATTCCTCATAAGGAGCTTACAAATAGAAGATTTGCCCTTATCTGCCTTAAAGAAATAGCAGGTGAATTTATTCATCCAATACATAAAAAGACAATTAAAGAGCTTCTTTTAGGGTTTAATAATGAAAGACAATAAAACTTTTGCTTGCAAAAATATTATTTGTTTGGTAAAATAAAAAAATGGATAAAAGGATAGATGCATTAAATAAAATAAGCTCCTTAATGATTCTTTCGGCTCCTTTAGATGAGGTCCTTGAAAAGGTAATGAGCCTTACCCTGGAAATAACAGAAACAGATGCAGGCTCTCTTCTTTTAAAAGAAGGAAGGGAGCTTATCTTCAAAGTAGCAAAGGGAGAAAAGGCAGAGGAGGTTAAAAAATACAGGGTTCGTATTGGAGAAGGCATTGTTGGATATGTTGCAGAGTCTAAGGAAAGCCTTATTGTCCCTGATGTAAGCAAAGATGAGAGGTTTTATAAAAAGATAGCGGAGGATGTAAATTTCAAAACATACAACATTATGGCAACGCCCATTATCCTTGACGATAATCTTCTTGGTGTTATTGAGGTTATAAACAAGCTTGAAAAGGAGCCATTTACCAAAGATGACCTTGAGCTTTTAGAGACAATCTCACACTCTACCGCCCTTTTACTTTCCAACCATAGGCTTAAGGAGGAATTAGACTATAAGGCAAGGGCTTTAAGGACATTGGTTGATGTTGGGCTTGTTCTTAATGCCTGTCATAATATAAGGGAATTGCTTGACCTTTCAATGAGAATGGCAACAAAGGCAATGAATGCAGAGGCATCATCCTTAATGCTAATAGATGAAATAACGCAGGAACTTGTCTTTGAAGTAATAGAGGGAGAAAAGGGTCAGAAAATAAGGGAGATAAGGCTTGCACCAGGAGAGGGCATTGCAGGTTGGGTTGCACAAAGCAGAAAGCCATTGAATATATATATATGAAATTTCAAGATGAGCTCTCTTGCGGTATGGTAGACCCGCTTAATTTGGAAGCCATTACAATAGTAAACAAAAGAGGGTGTGTCGGCGGTAGACCTTGTTTTGCCGAAAAGAAAAATATTTCTTTACAAGAACCTGCTGTACTGCTTAAAATATTTTTTTAATGAAGAAAAGTTGAATGAGGTTTAATTTATTGATTATAGGTTTTCTTATTTTTCCCCTTTCTCTTTTCTCTTATGAAAAAGGAAGGTGGGAGAAAGTAATAGAAAAAGGGGGATATTTAAAAAAATATAAGCCTATTTCCAAGTCTATCCCGCAAGAACAAGAAGAAGATCCAAAAACCTCTATTAAAGTAGCCCCCCTTGGCATTCTCTCTGGCTGGACAACAATTATGACAGAGGGTTTTGAAGGGTCATTCCCTCCTTACGGTAGTTTATGGGAGGTCTTTGATAATGATGGCTCTACAAATGGTGAGTATTACTGGGATGACACAAATTACAAGTCCTATTCAGGTGGATGGAGTGCCTGGTGTGCAAAGGGTGGAGCAGATGGGCTTAATCCTGCATATAACAGCTATCCCAATAATTGCAAGTCCTGGATGACCTATGGTCCTTTTAGCCTTGCTGATGCAACTTCTGCAAAGCTTTCTTTTTATTTCTGGAATAAGTCAGAATCAGGATATGATAAGCTTTATTGGATGGCATCCATTGATGATTATAATTATTATGGAGGTAGTATAAGTGGAGATGGGGGTGATACTTGGCATTACCAAGAATTTGACCTGACAAATGTTCCTACATTAGGCAACCTTTGTGGGAAGTCTCAAGTATGGATTGCCTTTGCCTTTGAAAGCGATAGCTCTATAACCGAGAAAGGCGCATTTTTAGACGATATTGTTTTACAGAAATATGTAGCTTCATCAGGAGATGCTTGGGATCCTACTGATAATACACCATCTGGTGCTAGTTTGCTTATTCCTACCACTACAGAACAATCCCATGGGCCTCATACACTTAGTTCTTCTGACCAATATGATTGGTATAAAATCTATATGACCTCTGGAATCACCTATAACTTCAATACCAGGGGTGGCTCGGGTGATAACTATGGCGAGCTTTACAATGGACCAGGGGATAGCTACACAAGGGTAGCCTATGACGATGATTCAGGAGGTAGTTCACAATTCAGCTTTTCTTATCAAGCAGGCTCTACTCAATACTATTATCTAAGGGTAAGGGCATACTCTTTAGGCAGTAGCTGGTCAGGCTATCTTAAGTATTCCTATACAGGTGGAACACCACCCTCTGCCCCAACAAATCTTACCGCTACCCCTGTTTCTTCTTCCCAGATAAACCTATCCTGGACAGACAACTCAAACAATGAAACAGGCTTTAAGCTAGAGAGAAAAACAGGGGCAAATGGTGTCTATTCCCAGATTGCAACCCCTGCTGCAAATGCTACAAGCTATCAAGATACAGGACTTTCTCCAAATACAACATATTATTACAGAATAAGGGCATACAATAGCTATGGCGATTCTGCATATTGCCCTGAAGCCAATGCAACCACAAAGGACGCCTGGGATCCAACCGATGATACATCAAATGGTGCAACCCTTCTTACTCCTACAACAACAAATCAATCTCAGGGTCTACATACGCTCTCTCCCTATGACAAATATGATTGGTATAAGATAAATATGACCCAAGGCCTTACCTATTACTTTAATACCATTGGTGGCTCGGGCGATAACTATGGCGAGCTTTATAATGATCTTGCTGGCACAAATAGGGTAGCCTATAATGATGATAGTGGAGGAAACTATCAATTTAGCTTTTCATATCAAGCCTCCTCAAGCCAGCCCTATTACCTTAGAGTAAGAAGATATTCTCAAGATAGCAATTCTGCAACCTGGTCAGGCAATCTCAATTATTACTATACTGGCGGAATCCCTCCTCAGGCACCCACAAACCTTTCGGCAAATCCGGTTTCTTCTTCCCAAATCAACCTCTCGTGGCAAAATAATGCAAACAATGAAACAGGGTTTAAGCTAGAAAGAAGTATTTCTTCCTCACCTTTTGTCCAAATTGCTACCCTAACGGCAAACACTACATCATTTCAGGATACAAACCTTACCTCAAATATTATCTATACATATCAGATAAGGGCTTACAATAACTCTGGCAATTCTGCTTATTCTAACCCAGTTTCATCCGCACCATATGCAGCAGGTCAGGTTCAAGGGGTAATCCTTTCTGTAGATGGCAATAGTATTCCTTCCACAAGACCTTTTAGGGATGAATATCTTAGAATAGGTGCAACCCAGTTTACCACAGACAGCCAAGGTCAATATTCAGCAAGCATCTCGGGGGATATAAACTCCTCCCTGCAAGGTCCATATGTTAATGCGATAAACGACCAAGGACCTAGTGCATCTTATGGACCAACCAGAACAACAAGCTGGGTATGGAATTATCCGGTTGACTTGCCTGTTCCCAATGTCAACAACAACTTTGATGAGGTAAATGTATTTTATCATGTAAATAATGTGCATAATTGGTTTAGAAGTCTTAATGTGGGAAATTTTACCATTATGGATTTTCAGATGAATACAAGGGTACATTATGGAAATAATTGGCCCAATGCCGGGTATGATTGGCAAAACAATCGGTTACTTTTTGGCCACGGCGATGCCCATATTGGAGGTGACACAAGAGACACTGCCAAAGCTTCTGAGGTAATTTATCATGAATATGGACATGGAATAGTATTTCAGTTAATAGGATTTTTTGGTGGCGCAAATGACCAAACAATTGCTTTACATGAAGCATACGCTGACTATATTGCTTATACCCTTACTGGAGATTCCCAAATTGGAGAATGGGTATTTCTCAATAATGCTAATAGAAGAAATCTAAACAATAATCTGACTCGTCAAAACTATAACAGCAACGATCCCCATTTCTCCTCCCAGATATTTTCAGGTGGGCTTTTTAGAATGAGAAATGCTTTAGGCCAATCTGTAGCTGATAGGTTGGTAATCCAAAGCTTAGGAATACTATCTATGGTTTCAGGTCCAAGCCTTCCCCATTTTTCAGAAAGGCTTCATTCAATTATCTGGGCTGACCAACAACTTTATGGTGGCGTAAATGCTTCTACAATCCGAAATGCCTTTTCTGCTCATAATATTACCGATATCCCATTTGCACCAACAAACCTTGTTGCAACTGCTATTTCTCCTACACAAATAAACTTATCCTGGACAGACAATGCTTATAATGAAGACGCTTTTATAATCTATAGAAAGGTGTCAGGAGATTCTTATGTCCAAATTGGAACAGTAGGAGCTAATGCTATATCATACCCAGACAGGGGACTTTCTTCTAATACTACCTATTATTACACTGTTTATGCATTCAATACTTATGGTTTTGTCCCTTCCAATGAAGCGCAGGGAACAACACCAGGACCTCCAAACCCTCCCTCAAACCTCTCTGCAACTCCTGTTTCTTCTTCCCAGATAAACCTATCCTGGACAGATAACTCAAACAATGAAACAGGCTTTAAGCTAGAGAGAAAAACAGGGGCAAATGGTGTCTATTCCCAGATTGCAACCCCTGGTGCAAATGCTACAAGCTATCAAGATACAGGGCTTTCTCCAAACACAACATATTATTACAGAATAAGGGCATATAACAGCTATGGCGATTCTAATTATTCTAATGAAGCCAATGCAACTACCCAAGGGGGTGCCCAAGTTATTTATTTAGACAACTTTGACGATGGCAATATCTCAGATTGGGAAAGACAGGCAGGAACAAATCTATGGCATATAGAGGGAAACTCAAACCATTCTCCACCCTATAGTGTTGCCTATAATAATGGAATAAATTATAATACGGGTCAAACAAACTCAGGTTGGATTACATCCCCAAATATAAATCTTCAAGGAAAAACAGGAAATATTACATTGAATCTTTGGACAAAATGGCAACATGAATCTTATCCTTATGGAGACTATGACAATATGAAGATTGAAGTAACCAACAACAATGGTGCTACCTGGAATAGAATCTTTTACAATGATTGCAATGAAGGGCCCTCACAAACAAACTGGCATGAAGAAACCTTTAATATCTCATCCATTGCTTCTGATAAAATCATAAGAATAAGATTTTCCTTTAACACCATAGATAGGCTTTACAACAATTTCTTTGGCTGGTATATTGATGATGTAAAGATAGTCTATAACCCATCTTTGTCCTTCTCTAAATTTAGTGAGGTAGAGCATATAGATGAACCTTCACCTCCTCGCCAATTAGCTCCAAAAGAAACAAAGATTCTTCAATCCTTTCCAAACCCAGCAAATGATAAAGCCTATTTCCCATTTGAGCTTTCAGAAGATTCAGAGGTTAGAATAACCATTTATAATATATTAGGTCAGAAAATAAAAGAATTAAATTTAGGAGAAAAATCTGCTGGTTATTATAATACATCCTCGGGAATTACCCAAGCACCATTATGGGAGGTTAAAGATATATCCTCTGGATTGTATTTCTATAAGGTAGAGATAAAAACAAAGAGTGGTAAAGAATATACCACAATAAAGAATATGGTAATAAATAGGAGGTGAAAAAGATGAAAAGGTTTATTACTTTATTGATGTTCGGTGTTAATCTTTGGGCAATTGTAGACCCAGGCCCTGCTTATAAATATAAACCCATCTGGATACCACCAGATGAAGGAACATCAACAACAAGGATATTAAGCATTGAGGAGCAAAAAAGAAAAGAAGCCCTAAACAAGAAATTCCAAAATAGATTCCCTGAATACACCCTTTCTTTTGATAGCTATGGTGTCCTAAAGGAGATATTTGCATTGGCAAACGACAGGTTTATAAAGAATCCTATATTTACAGGAACATATACTATAGAAAGTCTATTCTCAGAATTCAAAGACCTATTTGGCATAGGAACAGAATGTTTATATAATACTATTGGCATAAGAAGCCCGAATTGTTTCTTGGGAACTTTGTGTCCAGGATTGGGCTGTCCACATCATGAATATTTCTATAGAGGCCTTCCTGTAATTAAAGACAATAGAGAATTTGTAAATAATTCTTCTTATCCCACTTCTCCCAATTGGATATGGTATTCAGACGAAAGAGGATTGGGAACAGCTACTTGGTCTCTTACGGTAAATTATCCATATGAAATTAAGGATATGGATATTACCCCAACCATAACGGGCACGCAGGCATTTGAGGTAGCAATAGATGATCTTGATGTAAACTTTAGAAAATACAATTCTAATTACAAATCTATTTATGAACTTTATGATCCAGCCAAGAGAGGTTTTTCTAAATCCTTTTCTGAGGAGCTTGAGCTACTTCGCAATTCAAAAAAGAGGGGCCTCTCTGGAAGAAATCTTGAAACATATACTATAACCAAATATGGAATAGCAGAGCTTTGTATCTTGATTCATCAAAACCTAAAGCCTTATTTGGCTTGGAAAATTTGGCTTCCCAGAGGGTGGGAATATTACATTGACGCCAAAAGGGGAAAGGTATTATATGGATATTGTGCAGGTTTGTTCTAGCAGGAAGGCTAAAGAATATGGTAATAAATAGGAGGTGAAAAATGAAAAGAATTATCCTTATCTTGCTAATAGCCTTTAATCTTCAAGCATTTTGGGGAATAAAGAAGGGTTCTTTAAACAAAGAAAGGCCCAAAGAGATTAGTGAAGAAGCAAAAGGCACAGAAACCCAGGAGGTAATAGGCACTGAAACCTTACCCTTTCCTAAAGGCAGATGGGATAAAAGGGAAGAGAAAGGAGGAGTTATGCTAAGAAAAAATAGATCCTCTTTCCCAAAAACTATTCAAAATGATGATCTTAAGAAGCCAATTTTATCTAAATAAAGCTCATTTTGAACTTTCTGAATTAAAAAAATGGATAAAAGGATAGATGCATTAAATAAAATAAGCTCCTTAATGGTTCTTTCTGCCCCTTTAGATGAGGTCCTTGAAAAGGTAATGAGCCTTACCTTAGAAATAACAGAAACAGATGCAGGTTCTCTCCTTTTAGTAGAAGGAAGAGAGCTTATTTTTAAAGTAGCAAAGGGAGAAAAGGCAGAGGAGGTTAAAAAATACAGGGTTCGTATTGGAGAAGGCATTGTAGGTTATGTTGCAGAGTCTAAGGAAAGCCTTATTGTCCCTGATGTAAGCAAGGATGAGAGGTTTTATAAAAAGATAGCGGAGGATGTAAATTTCAAAACATACAACATTATGGCAACGCCCATTATCCTTGACGATAATCTTCTTGGTGTTATTGAGGTTATAAACAAGCTTGAAAAGGAGCCATTTACCAAAGATGACCTTGAGCTTTTAGAGACAATCTCACACTCTACCGCCCTTTTACTTTCCAACCATAGGCTTAAGGAGGAATTAGACTATAAGGCAAGGGCTTTAAGGACATTGGTTGATGTTGGGCTTGTTCTTAATGCCTGTCATAATATAAGGGAATTGCTTGACCTTTCAATGAGAATGGCAACAAAGGCAATGAATGCAGAGGCATCATCCTTAATGCTAATAGATGAAATAACGCAGGAACTTGTCTTTGAGGTTATAGAGGGAGAAAAGGGTCAGAAAATAAGGGAGATAAGGCTTGCACCAGGAGAGGGCATTGCAGGTTGGGTTGCACAAAATAACAAGCCATTGGTTATAAAAGATGTAAGCAAAGACGAAAGGTTTGCCTCCCACATTGACCAGACAAGTGGATTTAAGACAAAATCCATTATAGCCGCACCTTTAAAGGGAAAGACAAAAACAATTGGGGTAATAGAGGCTATAAATAAAATAGATAAACCCTGCTTTGATGAGGCTGAAATAGAATTTTTTACCCTTCTAGCAAATCAGGTAGCATTAGCAATTGAAAATGCAAGGCTTTATTCATACATATTTGGAGGAGAGCCGGAAAAGGAGGAAAAAGCTGTTAAAGAGGAAGCTCCGAAAAGGTTAATTGGCCAGGTTCTTAAGGAATTTAATCTAATAACAGAAGAACACCTTCAAAAGGCACTCCATCTTCAAAAATACCTTCCGGTAAAGAAAAAGGTTGGAGAGGTATTGGTTGAAGATTTAGGTGTTTTAACAGAGGATGCCCTAAATTGTGCTTTGTCTCATCAATTAGATATCCCATATGTAACCCTTACACTAACAATGATAGACAAAGAGGCTGCAAGTTTGCTTCCCCTTGATTTTATGAGGAAATATTTTGTCCTCCCCATTATGAAATTTGAACAGGAGCTTTCTGTTGTTATGGCAGATCCCCTTGACCTTAATTGTATAATGGAAATGGAAAAGATGACAAATTGTGAAATAAAGCCATCATTAGGCACAAAAAGAAACATCGTTGATATGATTAATGGCTTGTTTGGAAAGGAAGAAACATAGAATTTAAGATTTAGAATTTAAGATTATGTATGAAATATCTGACCTTTTAATAATGTGCAAGGAGAAGGGAGCATCTGATCTTCATCTATCAGCTGGTTCTTATCCCCTTTTAAGAATTCATGGTGCACTTATCCCTGTAGACAATGAAATTTATAAGAAAGATAGGATTCATGAGATGATATATGAAATTCTAACAGATGAAAGAAAGGCTCAATTTGAAGAAAAACATGAGATAGACTTTGCCATTGAACTATCTGAGATTGGAAGGTTTAGGGTTAATGCATTTTGTCAAAGGAGGGGAGAGAGTGCGGCATTTAGAATTATTCCTACAAAGATAAAAACCCTTGAGGAGCTAGGCCTTCCTCCTGTTTGCACAAGCCTTTCTCGTTCCAAAAAGGGGCTCATCCTTGTTACAGGACCAACAGGCTCTGGAAAATCAACAACTTTGGCATCTATGGTTGATATTGTCAATTCTGAAAGGGAAGACCATATACTAACCATTGAAGACCCAATTGAGTTTGTCCATGAGAATAAAAAATGCCTTGTCAATCAAAGGGAGGTTGGTCCCCATACAAATTCCTTTGCCATTGCCTTAAGGAGTGCATTAAGGGAAGACCCTGATGTTATTCTTGTTGGTGAGATGAGAGACCTAGAAACAATCCAAATGGCATTAACAGCCGCAGAGACAGGACATGTTGTCTTTGCAACATTGCATACAAATTCAGCTCCACAAACAATTGATAGAATTGTTGATGTATTTCCACCACACCAGCAACAGCAAATAAGGACACAGCTTTCAGAGGCTTTGGTTGCTGTTATATCACAAACCCTTATACAAACAGTGGATGGAAAGGGAAGGGTTGTTGCCTGTGAGATTATGGTGGCAACATCTGCCATAAGGAATCTTATAAGGGAAGGAAAGACCCATCAAATGCCATCAATAATCCAGACAGGAGCAAAGGATGGGATGCAATCAATGGACCAATGCCTGAAGATGCTTGTAATGAAAAACAAGATAACAAGGGAGGATGCATACCTTAGGGCAATTGACAAGGCAAGCTTTGGTATGGCGCCTCCTACAACACAGGCAAGACCAATGGAGCAGCCTCAAAGGCCAGCGCCAAGCCCGACTCCTGGTGTGCCCCCATCTTCTTCTATCCAAAGACCATCAATCAATATACCTGGTATGCCCCCATCTTCTTCTGCTCAAAGACCTATCTAAAATTGCAAATTGAAACAGGTTTTAAAAATTTAAAATTTAAAATTTACAATTTAAAATTTACAATCCTCTTTCTTCTTCTGTCATTATCTGTCTTTCCCTTTGATATAAGGGTTTGTGTTGCAAAGGAAAAGAATCTTGTTGTTTCTTCTTCTGGATACTATGAAATATCTAGCCCTAATGGAAAAATTATAAGAAGATATGAAACCCCTCTCTCTTTAGAAGCAATTGGAGGTCTTATAAAAATAGAAGGCTATGAGCCTTTTTATCCACCCATTATTATAGAGCCAATAAATTCACATATTATAATTGGAAAAAGAAGGTATAGGGGGAATATAGAAATAAATGTAGCTAATGGTATTCTTCTTGCTATTAACACCATTGACATTGAGCAATACCTTTATGGCCTTATTAAGATGGAAATAAACCCAGACTGGCCATATGAAACATTAAAGGCACAGGCTATTATTGCAAGGACATTTGTCTATAGAAACCTTGGAAAGCATAGGAAAGAAGGCTTTGACCTTTGCAATTCTGTTCATTGCCAGGTCTATGCTGGAATGAATGCTGAGGATGAAAGGGCGATAAAGGCGGTGGATGAGACAAAAGGAGAGCTTCTTTATTATGGAGACGAGCTTGCCTTTTGTTATTACCATTCAGTCTGCGGTGGAAAAACAGGCGATTCTGCCTATACCTGGGAGGGAGGAAAAAAGATTCCATATCTTTCTGGTGTAATCTGCCCATATTGCACAAAAGCCCCACACTACCATTGGAGGGCAAACATTAAATTAGTTGATATTGAAAAAAGGCTTAATATTGGAAAGATATATTCAATAAGCAAATACCCAAAAAATGGGAGGCTAGAAAAGGTAATCATAAAACACTCTAAGGGAGAATATAAAATGGTGGGTTCTCAATTTAGAAGGCTATTTGGAGAAAATTTTATAAGAAGCACATTTTTTGATATAGAACAAAGAAAGGATTCTATTTTACTTACAGGAAGGGGCTATGGACATGGTGTAGGCTTATGCCAATGGGGAGCAAAAAGAATGGGAGAGCTTGGTTTTTCTAAATCTGAAATCCTTTCATTCTATTTCCCAGGATGCGAGATAAAGACAATAGAGGAAAAAGATGATTTGTAAATTTAGGGATTTAGAATAATATTTGGCTCAGAAGATATAGAAAGACAAGAGGGAGGCTCGCCATTTTTAATCTTTCTTAAAAGGCAAGCGCCTATCATTGCACCATTATCTGTGCATAGCCTTTTTGATGGAAAGAATATAGGGATTTTTCTTTCTTTCCCCTCTATTTCCATTTTTTCCCTAAGCAGGGTATTACAGGCAACACCACCGCCCAAGACAATGCTCTTTGCATCCTTGTGAGAGAGAGCCTCAAAAACCTTAATTATCAAAGCGCCTATTGCAGCCTCTTGAAAGCTACAAGCAACATCTTCTTTTGAGCAATTTGGATTATCCCTTAAATAATAAAAAACAGCGGTTTTAATCCCTGAAAAGCTAAAATCAAACCCCTCTTTCTTTATTTTGGCAATGGGGAATTTTATACATGGCTTTCCCTTTTTGGAAACCTCATCTATTATTGGTCCTCCAGGAAATGAATACCCAAGCATCCTTGCTACCTTATCAAATGCCTCACCAGCCGCATCATCAAGGGTTCTTCCTAATGTTTCGTATATCCCCCAATCCTTGATATAAACAAGCTCAGTATGACCACCTGAAACGATAAGCCCTATTGCAGGAAGGGGGATATTTCTATTTTCAATCAAAGGAAGGGAGAGATGTCCATCAAGATGGTTTATTCCATATAATGGAACATTTAAAGAGATGCTTAATCCCTTTGCAAATGAAAGACCGACAAGGAGCGAACCAATAAGACCTGGCCCATATGTTACACCAATTGCCTTAATATCACTAATTTTAATATTGGCATCGGAAATTGCTCTGTCAAATACCTCTCTTATCCTTTCAAGATGTGCTCGGGAGGCAAGCTCTGGAAAAACCCCTCCCCATTCCCTATGAATTTCATCTTGAGAAAATATAACGCAGGAGAGAAGGTTATAATTCTCATCAATTACAGCAATGCTTGTTTCATCACAAGATGTTTCAATGCCAAGGAACATTCATCCTCAATCATTTACCAAAGTCAATAATCTTCAATGAATTATTCTTCAAAATCTATCCAGCCTTTCTTTTCATTAAAGATTATACAAAACTTGTTGAATATATCCGTCCTTCCCATTAACATTGGAACTTCCTCTATTAGTGCCCAGGCAATTTTTACCTTCAGACTTTTATTATTTAATACAAGGGTAGTTTCCTTAATAATATAGGGAATGCCTGCACCTGAGATGCCTTTTATCTCCCTAATAACATCCCCTTTTTCTTGTTTAAATCCAAGGGCTTTCCCAAACCGATATGGAATCATAGAAATATCAGCTCCAGAATCTATGTACATTGATACCTCTACTCTACATTCATCTTGTTCCAACACCGCATCAGCCACAGGTCGTAAAATTATTCCTAAACTACTTTCCTCTTCCTTAAATTCGTATCTAATCATAAAACCAACATCCTTTCGTCGGGAACTTTAGCCACAAAAGGAGTCTTATCAGGATATTTTTGTCTTGCTGCCTGAAGCATATTTTCTATATCCTCTCCCTTATCTACTACTTTTCCATCCACAATAACTACATACTTATTTTGAAGTCCTCTTTTATCCAGTTTAAGATATGCCTCAAAATTCTTTGTCATTTTTAAAATTATATCAAAAAATTATAATCCTCGTCAATTACAGCAATGCTTGTTTCATCGCAAGATGTTTCAATGCCAAGGAACATTATGAAATAAGCACCAAAGGCTGGCCATATTCAACTGGAAATCCCTCCTTTACCA
>JBFMDZ010000007.1 GCA_040753555.1 bacterium | reverse complement strand
TTTTGATGGTATTTAACAAAAAAATCTACAAAGGAAAAAAGAGGCTATGTTTTTGTGATGTGTTTTTGATATAATATATCCTGTTTAGAGGTAATTCTGGACAAAGGTAGCGAAATATAGGAATTTTAAAAAATGGCATTCTGGCAATTACTAACATTAGTTGGAAAATGGCTACGATATACTGAGTCAAAACTAACGAGAGAGATGATTGCCAAGATGGAAGAAGGTATAAAAGAAACCCTAAACAAAATGGGTGAAACTTTAAAGGAAATAGCTCATTTAATTCAGAAAACCGAGGAAAAGACAGCTGATCTAATTCAGAAAACCGAGGAAAAGACAGCCATTCTGATTCAAAAGACCCAGGAGTTAATTGTCGCAGAAGGCGAAAGGACAAGGAGGGAAATAAGGGGATGAAACACACACACAGAGAGAGAGAGAGAGAGTAACTCGCCAAAAAAGCACTTTAGTGCATCGCCTGTGTGCTAAAATGCTCCCCCAGTATTGCTTCTCTACCTCCTTTTTGCAAAACCAACCTTTGCCGAGGACATAAGATGGGGCTTTCTTATTATCACAGGGGGTGTGCCAGGTTCATCCCTTCCTTCCCAAATTCCACCCTCAACCATTACCACAGATAACAGCAATGCCTTTTGCTATCCAAACCCCTACAGGAAGAATGAGGAAGGACAAGGAATGTTCATCTATAGCCTGGGTGCAATCATTAAAATCTACACCATTGCTGGTGAGCTAATAGCAGAGATAGATGTAGAAAAATGCCCAGAGATATGGGAAGTTCCAGAAAACATTGCCTCTGGCATCTATATCTATAACCATTACCGAAGGAGGAGGAGGAAAGAAAACAGGAAAGATTGGAATTGTGAAATAGGGAGTAGGGAATAGGGAGTAGAGAATAGTTATGAAAGAGAATGAAAGACCACGAAGGAGTAATTTTAATGTCCAGTGCAAAATTAGCAATTATCAATTCAAAATTACCGTAAAGTTCATTTTGCATTTTGAGTTTTGCATTGCTAATTTTTAATTGAATTTCTTTCCTTTAATAATTTGCGTTACAATGCAGTAGGATAATCTATAAGATATTTGGATTTATTAGATGGACTTTAGGATTTATGGTTTATTGTTCACTTGTCAAAAGGTAAAGTAGATACCTAAATTCTATATGTTTTGCTCTATTATTTCCTTTGCAAGCTCAAAATAGCTTAAAGCACCCTTTGATGCCTTATCATATAGAATAGCAGGTTTTCCATAGGATGGTGCTTCAGCAAGCCTTATATTATTAGGAATAATGGTTTTGTAAAGTTTATCCTTAAAATGTTTTTTTACCTCCTCAAAGATTTCATAAGAAAGCCTTGTTCTTGAGTTAAACATTGTTATTAAAACACCCTCAATAGAAAAACTCGGATTAAAGCTTTTCTTTACCCTCTTTATCATTTCAAGAAGCTCAACAAGCCCCTCTAGGGCATAATATGAAATCATAATGGGAATAATAATGGAAAAAGAGGCAAGAAGCCCGTTTAGGGTGAGAATTCCTAAAGATGGCGGAGGGTCAATAAATATGTAATCATAGCTTAAAAGCCCGGAAATAGCATCTTTAAGCCTTTTTTCCCTATTGGAAAGATTGACAAGCTCAATCCTTGCTCCTGCCAGAGATATATTTGAGGGGGCAAGAAAGAGGTTTTCTATTCCTGTAGGCAGGATTGTATTTTCTATTTTTTCCCTTTCAAGAAGCACATCATAGATATTTGGGTTTACCTTTCTTTTATCAATCCCAAAGCTTGATGTGGAATTTCCCTGTGGATCAATATCAATAAGCAAAACCTTTTTTCCAAGCAAGGCTAAAGATGCGGAAAGATTAACGGATGTTGTTGTTTTTCCAACCCCTCCTTTTTGATTGAGGATGATTATCCTCTTTTGCATTTGGGAAAGGCTTCTTTAAGAAGGCAATTTCCATCAAGGGAATGAATAGAGAATATAATTTCATCATTTATTTCACAAATTCCATAGGTTGCGCTTCTTCCCTTTGCATCTATTTCTTGAAGGTGTCCTGGATTAAAAAATATAATTTCGTTTTCTTTCTTTATCTCATAAAGATGTGTGTGTCCAAACAAAACAATATCAATCCCTCCATTACTAATTATATCCTCTGGAATAAGGTCTGTGCTCTGGTCGTTTTTATGCGAGGTTTTTGTATGGGAGATTAAGAAATAAAACCCAGCTATTTCTTCAATCCTCCTATTTTTTATATTGCTATCTTTATATTCAGGATCAAATACACCAGGAACCTTAATATTTGCTATGGGGTATTCATCAAGTATCTTTGTGTCAGAATAATCATCGCCAAGATGGATAAGGAAGGAGACATTTTCTTTCAAAAGAAGCTCCAGGGCTTTTCTTAAATACAAAAGGTTCTTGTGGGAATCAGAAAGGACCCCTATTTTCATTATTCAAGTATAAATTCAAAAAGATATTTTGTCCATTTTTTAAAAAACAGCCCTCGGGTCAAATGCATCTCTTAAGCCATCAGATAAAAGGTTAAAAGACAAGACACAGATAAAAATAAGAAACCCTGGGGATAGTATCCAAAAGCAGGAGGATAAAACAGAGTAATCCATTGCTCGAGAGAGCATATTTCCCCAAGATGGAAACGGCTCATTTATTCCAAGCCCTATCATAGATAGGGCAGATTCAGAAAGGATATATGATGGAATAGAAAGACAAGCAGCAACAATTGCATAGGATAGGGTATTTGGAAGAATATGGGATATAATTATTCTTAAAGATGATGCACCAATGGCTTTTTCTGCCAATATAAACTCCTTTTCTCTTATTGACAAAACCATTCCCCTTATTACCCTTGCAATCCCTCCCCATTCAATGAAGCTTAAAATTATGACAATCATAATATAGACATAACAAGATGGAAGGTCTAAAGGGAATATCGCCCTTAAGCTAAGCAATAGATAAAATGCAGGAAAGCTCATAATAAGCTCAACAAATCTCATAATTGCTGTATCTATCCATCCTCCAAAGTAGCCTGATATGCCTCCGATAAGAAGGCCTAATGAGAAGGAGATAAGAACGCCAATTATGCCAATAGATAGGGAGATTCTTGCTCCATAGATAAGCCTTGATAGTATATCCCTTCCATTCCAATCAGAGCCTAATAGATAAAGCATCGCAGGGTTTTCTATTCCAAACAGCCTTCCCTTAAAGAATAATTTAATGGGATAGGGTTTTGTTTTATCTTCAAACCATACCCTTTTGTAATCCCTCCATTCCACCTTATATTCATAGACAAAGGGGAATGCCAACCTTCCATTCCTAATAAAATGAATTTTAACAGGAGGGTGATATGCCTTATTTCTCTTTTCATAATCGTAATGATATGGGGCAAAAAGATTGGCAAATATGGCAAGAATGTAAAGAAAGCCAAGGATTCCCAAAGAAATCATAGCCAATCTATGCCTTGCAAGTCTCTTTAAGGAAAGAAAAAACATTTTATTTAGCCATTAGTTAAAATAGTTTAAAATAAGCCTTTGATTTTTACAAGAAAATTGCTATTATTTTTGTTTCATCCAAAGTTCATCCGCGGCTGAATAGTTACTTTGATTTTTATATTTCTTAAAACCCAGACATTTTTTTCTTAAGTATTTTTTCTATTTTTCCGATATATTAGGTGAAATGGAAAGAGGGCTTTACACAGCGGCGATGGGAATGAATAGCTTGTGGGGAAATATTGAAACAATAGCAAATAATTTAGCAAATGTGGAGACATCTGGGTATAAGAGGGATGAGATGGTTTTTAAAGAGCTTGGCTCATTCAAAATAAATAGGCTTTATGATGAGATTGTAGAAACACCTATTGGAGCATCTGATCCTGCACCATTTGTTGGAGAATTGCCAAAGGGTGTTGCAATTGATGATATAGCAACCATACATACCCAAGGAGCAATAAAGTATACAGAAAATCCTCTTGACCTAGCAATAAATAGCGATGGCTTTTTTGCTGTGGAAACACCAAACGGTGAAATGTACACAAGGAATGGAGCATTTACATTAGACAAGGATGGATTTTTGGAAACCATATCAGGTTATAGGGTTTTATCAACACTTAATACACCAATTCAAATCCAGGATCCAAATTTTGTAGTAACAGAGAATGGAACAATAATGGTAGGCAGCGAGGAGATAGCAAATCTTAAGATTGTGGATTTTGAAGATAAAGGTAATCTTTATAAGATTGGCGATTCATTATTTAAAACAGACCAGATGCCAAGAAGCGCATTTTTTGAGGTAAAACAGGGTTATCTTGAGTCTTCAAATTGCGAGCCTATTTTGGAAATGGTAAGAATGATTGAAGTCCAAAGGCTATATGAGGCAAACCAGAAGGTTGCTTTAACATATGATGAGCTTCTTTCAAGGTCTATAAACGACCTTGGAAGATTAGCATAGGAGGTAGATAAAGATGGAGAGAAGTTTATGGACAGCGGCAACAGGGATGAATGCCCAGCAATTTCACCTTGATGTAATTGCCAATAATCTGGCAAATGTGAATACAATGGGATATAAGAGGGATAGGGCACAATTTGAGGACTTGCTTTATACGACCCTGAGACTTCCTGGAACACCCATTGCAGGTGGAGGAAAGATACCTACAGGCGTCCAGGTTGGTCATGGCGTAAAGGTGGCAGGGACACAAAAGATTCAGCTAGAAGGCTCACTTGAAGAGACAAAAAATCCATTGGATGTTGCAATAGAGGGCCCTGGCTTTTTTCAGGTTCTCCTTCCAAATGGTGAAACAGGTTATACGAGGGATGGAACATTTTCAAAGGATTCAGAAGGAAAGATGATAAATGCAAATGGATATATCCTTCAGCCTGAGATTACAATCCCAGAGGATGCAACAAATATATCCATTACAGAGGACGGAACCGTGTTTGCTATAATGGGAGGGGATATGAAGACACCAGAGGAGATTGGAAAGATAGAGCTTGCAAGGTTTGTCAATCCAGCTGGCTTATCAGCATGGGGAAAGAATATCTTAAAGGAAACAGGTGCATCTGGCGAGCCTTTAACAGGAGCACCAGGGGAGGGTGGTTTTGGAAGGATTAGCCAGGGATTTGTGGAAATGTCAAATGTTAATGTAGTAGAGGAAATGGTTAATATGATTGTTGCCCAGAGGGCATATGAATTTAGCTCAAAGGCAATCCAGACAGCAGATTCTATGCTCGGTGTGGTAACAACATTGAAGAGATGATGAAGGAGTCAGGAGTCAGGAGTCAGGAGTCAAGAGTCAAGGCTATTGGCTATTGGCTATTCATAGCCTTTAATGTATCTGCCCAGGTGCTTTCAGGAGATGAAATAATGAGGGTTTCAAAAGAAAAGATAGAAGGCCTTGTTAGTGATGGAAGGATTGAGATTGAAGAAAGGAAGATTTCTGACCTCTCCCTTCCAGATGGAAACCTTACACTAGAGGCAAATTCTAATATTTCATATCAGAATGCCTTAGTTGAGATAAAAATCTTACTTGATGGAAAGGAGTGCAAAAGGATAAGGAAATCCTTTAGAATAAGAAAATTTCAGGATGTATTTGTTGCTGCAAAGCCATTAAATACAAAAGACATCATCACAGAGGATATGATAAAAAAAGAAGAGAGGGAAATAACAAGCATATCTGGGTATATTACAGAAAATGAAAAAATTGTTGGAAGGGAGGTAGGAAGGAGAATTCAGGAGGGAAATATAATCCTTTCAAGCTATATAAAAGAGCCTCCTCTAATCCATTTTGGTGATATTGTTTCTGTTTTAAAAAATGGCAATGGATTTTCTATAAAAACAAAGGGAATGGCTATATCAACAGGCTATAAAGGAAAGGAGATATCTCTTAGAAACCTCGCATCAAATAAGATAATTAAAGGAATTGTTATAGACAAGGAGACAGTGGAGGTAAGATAAGAAAATGCAAAATGCAAAATGCAAAATGCAAAATTGTGGTAAGAATTTAAAAAAATCTCTTCCCTGTCTACTGTCTACTGTCTACTGTCTCCTTATTGCTTTTCCTATATTTTCAGAGAGCTTGTGGCTTGAAAGCCAAGAGAAAAGCATGTTTGCAGATAGAAAGGCATCAAGGATAGGTGATGTTGTTACCGTTGTTATTATGGAATCTGCAAAGGCACAAGATAGCTCATCAAACAAGAGAGGCAAGAGCTTTGAGCTTGGTCTTCCAAAGGGAGAAGGACCCCTTGATATTATTCCAAAGCTTGGGGCAAAGGGAGAGAGCAAGTATAAAAAGGATGGGGCAACATCAAGGACAGGGGGTGTTAGCGCAAAGGTTTCTGCATCTGTTTTAAAGGTTATGCCAAATGGGAATTTATTAGTAGAGGGAGAAAAGAGGGTAAAGATAGATAATGAAGAGCAGGTTATTTATGTTTCTGGCATTGTTAGGCCAGAGGATATAAATCCAGACAATGTTATTCTCTCAACATATCTGGCAGATGCAAAGATTGAATATAGGGGAGAGATTAAGGTTTCAAGCAAGGAAAAGCCATTTATCGGAGTAAGGATATTCCAAAAGCTTTTCGGGTGGATATTTTGATGAAAGTCAAAAGTCAAAAGTCAAAAGTCAAAAGTAAGGTTTTAATTTTTATACTAATAGGGGCAGGGATTTTTGCGATGCCTGCAGTAAGGATAAAGGAGATTACGAATATCAAGGGGATGACAACGAATCAGATAATTGGCTATGGCCTTGTTGTAGGCTTAAATGGAACGGGGGACTCCAAAGGGACATTTTTTACTGCCAATTCTATTGCCAATATGCTTGCCAATTTTGGCATATATGTTGATAAGACAAAGATGAAGGTAAAGAATGTAGCGGCTGTTATGGTCTCTTGTGAGCTTCCTCCATTTACAAGAAAGGGAGCAAAGATAAGCATTACCATATCATCCATTGGTGATTGTAAAGACCTATCTGGCGGAATCCTTATCCAAACACCCCTAGTTGGTCCCGATGGCGTTGTCTATGCAATTGCCCAGGGTCCAATATCAATGGGAAAGCTTACTAAAACACATCCAACTGTAGCAAGGATAACAGATGGTGCGGTAATTGAAAGGGAGGTGGCAGATGAGATATTTAAGAACAAAATAATATCTTTATACCTTAAAAACCCAGATTTTACAAGCGCTTCATCCATAGTAGATGTAATAAACCTCCATCTTGGAAATATAGCAAAGGCAATTGACCCATCCCTTGTTGAGATAGAGATTCCAGAGGATTTTAAAAATGATCCTGTATCCTTTACCTCAATTATCCAAAACCTATCTGTAAAACCAGATTGCGAGGCAAAGATTGTAATAAATGAGAGGACGGGAACCATTGTAATGGGAGAAGAAATAAGGGTTTCAAAATGTGCCATATCACATGGAAATCTTTCGGTTGTTATAAGCAAAGAGGAAAAGGGGAAGAAAGAGGGAAGCGTTATTTTGATGAATGAGGGAATAACTGTCTCAGAGATTGTTTCATCATTGAATGCTATTGGTGCAAATCCATCAGATGTTGTCTCTATCCTTCAGGCAATGAAGGAGGCAGGTGCATTATTTGCTGAAATTATAATAATGTAATGGGGGTGAAAAAGATGAAGGAGAAGAAAACAAAGAAGCCAAAGAAGGATAAGAAGGAAAAGAAAGAAAAGAAAGTGAAGAAGTAATGAAGATAGAATCTTATCCATTAAACCTTTACAAGACACAGGCAGATCAAAAGAAACTAAGGTCTGCCTGTGTTGAATTTGAGACAATATTTATTTCAAAACTCCTTGAGGGATTAAGAAAAACAATTGATAAATCAGGCTTTATTGATGCCGGGCAAGGAGAGGAGATCTTTACCGATATGCTCTATGATGAATATGCAAAGGCAATCGCACAAAATGGAAGCTTAGGGCTAGCAGAGATGATGTATAAAGATATATTGCATAAAACAAAACTTCATTATAAATAAAAATCGAACTTTTAAAAAATATTTTGACTTTTTAAGAATATAGGGTTATAATTTTTATAAAAGAGATAATTTTTTGTAATGATAAGCGACAAGGAATTTTTAGAAAGGATAAAATTAGGAATTGAGAAAAAAGAGAAGGATAATGCTTTAGAATATGTCCCAACAGATGATAAGCTTTTTGTTTATTTAAAAGACTTCTCAATTGTTTTAGGGTTAAGTCTAAATCCTACTAAAGAAAAAGCAAAAGAAAATTTAGCCAAAGAGTTACTTAAATATTATAGGGTGTTGGAAAGCAACGAGTTTATATTAGAAGGAAAACCTAGACAAGATTTAAACTTTATCCGAAAGTTATTATCAAATTGATCTCCAAAATTTTTCCATTCAATAAAAGCTTTGAATGTTATATCTTAATGAAAATAAAGGGTGTAATGTGTCTTTTAAGGTAAATTAGGAGCAAAGTTATGATTTTGTCAAATACAGATACATCTATGGCATTGATAAATGAATCTTTAAGGAAGATAGGGTATTCTTTTGAAGGAAATGTAGCGATTTTGTATTACAACCAAAAGATTATCAATTCTATTCCAATTAATTCCTTAAGATATAATCGTAATGAAAAACCAGAACTTCCTGAAAAAATCCAGTTAAAGATAGGAACAAGATTAGAAAGTAGCAAGATATTGTTTGAAATGTTCTTGTTGGGAGCATTGGCGAAATTTCAATATATTAGATTTCTCCAAGAACAAGAAATAGCAGGTAGAATTAAACTGACAAAAAAGGACTTTTTGGAAATTCTTAGGGTAGGGTTAAAATCAAAACCTTGTGAAAGCATAACAGGAGATATATTGGGAAATGAAGTAACATACAAAAATAGCATTGATGAGACTAAATCTTTATTTACCATTCATTTCTCTGAATTTGGAAGTATAACATCAAAAGAATATTTTTATGAGTTTAGAGATAATAGTTTTATACCCGAAGAAGATCAAAGAAGATTTCTAGCAAAATTGTTTGGTGATGAAGAAACTTCTTCTGATAATGCCTGTCTTTTTGGATTGATATTTAACGAAATCAATCACGATGAATATATTGGTTATAGAAAAACCCGACAACAAAAATCTGAGAGGCTTAAAAGAATGGATAGAAATAAAATTGAAGACTTCCCAATTATAATAGAAACCCATAGTGTAAATGAATTGGAGTGCAAAGTATTTAATAAAGAAGCTATGATTAAGATAGAAAAAGCAGATAGAAAGTTTACAGAAACAGCGGGATATAGTGTAAAACTGACTAGTAATAAGAAAAAAATAAACCTTGTTATATTTGATTTAGTTAAGGTAAAAATAAAAAATGAAATAAACTTTGCTGAAGTTAAGTGGGTAGATAATAGTAAAAAGGAATTTGGGTTATATTGTGCTCCATATATTAGACAACGAATGGGCGGATTAGCCAATCTTGCCCTATCTTAATTTTTTCTTTCAAAACCCTATTGGTTTTCAAAATTGAAGCGGCATTTGGTATATCAATACTTCAGGCAATGAAGGAGGCAGGTGCATTATTTGCTGAAATTATAATAGGTAAGTTTAATTATGATTAAGATTGGTTTAATTGGATGTGGTGCAATTGGTTCTTATATTGCGAAGGCAATTTTGGATATTCCTTCTCTTTCTTTGGTATGCCTTTGTGACATTGATAAAGAAAGGGCAGAAAAAACAGCCTCTATTTTTCCAAAAAAACCAGAGATTCTTGAGATTGCTGATGTTATAAAAAAAGCAAGCCTTATTATTGAAGCCTCTTCTGTAAATGTTGTAAAAGAAATTCTTCCCCTTGTTATTAAAGAGAAAAAGAACCTAATGGTAATGAGCGTTGGTGGGTTACTAGGAGAGGAGGAATTGCTTAAAAGGGCAGGGGAGGAGGGAATAAAAATTTATATTCCATCGGGAGCAATTGCAGGGATTGATGGTTTAAAGGCAGCTTTATTAGGAAATATTGAGCATGTCATTTTAAAAACAAGAAAACCTCCAAAAGGGCTTTTGGGTGCTCCATATATTTGTGAAAATAAAATAAACCTTTCAAATATTAAAGAAAAGACAACAATATTTAAAGGCACAGCCCTTGATGCAATAGCTGGATTTCCAGCAAATGTAAATGTTTCTGCAACCTTAAGCCTTGCTGGAATAGGTCCTTATAAGACAGAGGTTGAGATAATAGCAGACCCAAATACGACCAAAAATATCCATGAAATTTTGATAATTGGCGATTTTGGAAGGATAAATATAAAATGTGAAAACCTTCCCTCAAAAGACAATCCAAAGACAAGCTATCTCGCCTCTTTATCTGCTATTGCAACATTAAAATCCATTGTAGCGTCTTTGAAAGTAGGAACATAAGTCAGAGAGAGGGTTTTAAGCCCTCCATTGCCCTTCTAACCTTTTCCCTTCCCAATGTAAGCTCTGTAACGAATTTATCTATGGTTTCAATAGTTTCAACATCCTGGGTATAGGAATAAATGGCAGATGGTCCTGTTCCCATCCTATCAAGGATTTTTTGTTCAACAAGCCCAACAAGCTCCTTTTCAACAACGGCTACATCCCTCCCTATCCATCTGGCAATATTCCTTGCTACATCCATTGCAAACTGATTTCTATGGAAGAAGAGGATAATTTCTGTCCTAACCATAGATTCAGCAATTCCCTCTAAAAACCTCCCTATATTCTCTGCCATAATTTAATTATAAAACATAAATTTAAATTTTGCAACCTTTAAATTTAAATAATAAACAAATAACCAATAAAAAAGCAACAAAACTTATAATTCCTCCTTTATAAAATGAGCTTGGTTTATAGCGAAAAATAACCTCGTAGTTCCCTTTCTTTAAAAATACAGCCCTAAATGCACAATTTGCATAAAAAACCTTCACCTCTGACTCCTGACTCCTGACTCCTGACTCCTGACTCTTAATATACGCCTTCCACCCAGGGTAATTGGAATCTGAAAGGAAAAGATAGCCATCTGCCTTCATATCGCAAGCTATCTTTACATAATCCCTTCTATAATCCTCTATCCTGCAGGATGAGCCAAGGAGAGAAAATAAGCCAGAAGACCCTTCTTCCTCCAATATTACCTCATATCTTGGGTCAAATTCATCCTTTAGAATCTCATTAATTATTGTATTTGGGTCATAGATTTTTTTTGCACAGGGAACAATGAATGCCCTTTGTAAAACATTGTTATTCCTATAAAGCTTAACAGAGGGAAGCTCCCAATCAATTTTAATCTCCTTTACCAGCTCAATCCCCTGACCAGAAAGGAAAAAGCAGGAGACAAGGTATTTTACATTAAGAAGGCTTAAAATTTTTATTGTGTTATCTGGGACAATGCCTGTTAAATTTAAAGAATCCAGGATAAAGCCATCCGCTAGCTTCATCTCAAATATGAATGGCCTTAATGGAAACAGGGTAAGATAAATCCCAGGGCTTTGAATGCCATAAATTGCATTTGTGTTGACAGATAGGGTTTCTCTATTTTGAAGATGCCATTTTTTGTTTTTAAGCCAGCCATACTTGTGATATAGTGTATTCCTGCTTATAATTGTTCCAACAGAATAAACCCTAAATATATCCTTATCGCTTTTAAGGAATTGGACAACCTCCGGGATTTTCTTCCAATCCTTCATTGGAACGGTTGGGTTATGGTGTGCTCCAAATCTATATAAATCAAGAAATGTAATGGCAATTATAAGAACATAAAGGCTTATTTTTAGAGGCAATCTTTTTATCTTCTCAAGAATAAGCTGGATTCCGAAGCCTCCTAATATTGCCAGGCAAAAATCTACAAGAAGGAGAAATCTGTTTGGAAACCTATAGCTTGAGAATGGAGACATTTTAAGGAGAAATAAAAATGGGCTATATTTTCCAAATGAAAGGAGGAGGAAAAATAGAGAGGAGGTGGCAAAAAATAAAATATACCTGTTCTTTTTTATTCCTAATAAAGAAGCAAAGGAAAATATTAAAGGAAGGATTCCAATATAGCCTGTATTTTCCCAGAAAAGGCTATTCCATTTTGTTTTATATGTAGCTAATGCAGGGTCTCCATAAAAATATGGAAGGACAAAGTTTATAAGCTCCTTTGGGTGAAATGGAAACCTGGAAAGCTCATGTATCGCTTCGCCAAACTTTCTTCCTGAGTGCTTAAGCAGCTCAAATGTTGGAAAAAGCTGGCAGCAAGAAAGAGAAATTCCGATTAGTATTATCAGGGGAAGAAAGGAAATCTTAAGAAATAAAGGCAAAAATTTTCTTTTTTTCTTTTTTCTCTCATCTAAAAATATACTAATAAAACGAAAGATAAAGTAAAGAAATAATGCAAAATTTGTATAGACCATAATTTGGGGATGGCCAGAAAAAACCTGCAAACAAAGGATAATTCCTCCTAAAAAGATAAAAATTATTTTTCCTTCCTTAATAAACCCCTCTGCAAAATAAAACAAGAATGGAAAAAAAGAGGCTGTCATCAAATTAGATGGGTGTTTAAGGTGGGTTATAAGATAGCCAGAAAATGTAAAGGATATTGAGGATAAAATAGATGGGAAGAATTTTAAGCCAATAGCTTGGCAGAATAAGAATATTGAAAACCCTGCTATAAAAAATGAGATTATTGTTGTTAAATTATAGGCAGAGAAAGGGTCTAAAATTAAGAAAAAGATAAGATTTAATGGATGAAATGCACCAATCTCCCCCTCGCTCAATATCGGTATTCCCGATAGAATAGAAGGACACCATAAGGGTAAAGAAAAATTCTTAAGGCATTCTCCCAGGTAGCACTTAAGGGGAAAGTAATAGTCTGTAAGGTCAGAATATCCCAAGTCCCCAGTTATCCAGAATCCACTTAAGGTGGCAGCATCAAAAAAGTAGATAAGGATAAAAAGGGCTAGAACAAAAAGAGAAACACTAATTTTCATCTAAAAAAGGCTCATCTGTTTCTGTGTTTTTTTCTCTTTTTTAAATATCACTATCTTTCCATAAACACCATCATATCCAGGCTCTATATCAATCATCCCTTTTCTTACATTCATAATC
This sequence comes from bacterium, assembly GCA_040753555.1. Classification (NCBI taxonomy): domain Bacteria; species bacterium. The sequence goes on along the minus strand of JBFMDZ010000007.1, from coordinate 17,343 downwards.
CCCTCATATATTTTTTGAGGAACCTCCCTTTTAAGCTCATCTTCTGATTTTTTAAGCAAAATATCAAATTCAGACCCTATATTTTCAACCATAGAGAGATACTCCCTTTTTACAACAACAGATGTAGGCTCCTTTTCAAGGGCATCTCCTATAATTTCATCTAATGGTATAAGGTTTTTATAGGGAATAGAATTTTCTGGAATAAAGCCATCTTCCCTGTCAGAAAGCTCACAAACCCTATACATTACACCAATGGTCAATTTTTTCCCACATTTTGGGCATTTTAAATTTAGCCTCTTTGTCTCATCTGGAGAAAGGGAAATTTCACAATTCCTATGGCCATCGTAGTGGTATTTTCCCTCCTCTGGAAAAAACTCTAGTGTCTTTAAAAATTTGGTTTTATCCTTATTTTTTAAGCAAGAGATAATTGCGTTATAGCTTATTTCACAATTAAAAACATTTGCCTCCCTTCCAATCTTTGCTGGAGAATGGGCATCAGAGTTTGAAATGAGGGTATATTTGTCAAGCATAGATAGCCTCCAATTCATTTTTGGATCAGATGAAAGCCCTGTTTCCAAACAATATATATTAGAGGCCTCATCCTTAAAGCATTCGCTTATTGAATTAAAGCCTGAATTTGCTCCAAATACAGAGAAATGTGGTGTCCAGATATGGGCTGGAACAATAAAGATTCTCTCATCTATATCAAGAAGCATCTTTACCAAATCAGGAGAGGAAAGGGAAAGGATGGGTCTTCCATCAGCAAAAAGGCTTCCATATCTTTGCAATCTTTCATTTATCCTATCGCAGGTCTCAAGGCATGGAGAAAAAATGATAATATGAATCTTGGCAAACTTATCCTTATCCTTATAGATATTGGATACCTCAGATGTCAGGATGAATTTCATACCTTTGTAATCAAAAAGATTGCCTTCTGTTTCTTTTAAATGTGCTTTAAGGTTAGAAAGCCAGACAGGATGGGTAAAATCAGAAGAGCCAAGGAGGGAAATACCTTTTAGTTTGGCATATTTGCTCATTTCAGGAATATCCATATCCTTGCTTGTTGCCCTGCTATACTTTGAATGGAGGTGAAAATCTGCTATGAATTCCATTTAATAATTATAGATTGTAAGTTATAAATTGTAAATAAAACAAAAAATGTAACTATTCACCTGTAAGAAAAGCAGGTCAATAGAGAAAAAGTGATCAGTGGTCAGTGATGAGTGATTAGAAGATTATAGTATGTTTCATAAGTCTTCAGAATTAACCATATAAAGTTTTACAAAGAAAGCCAACTAGTTTTCAACATTTTGATATTGTAACTACACATTTCAAAAAAATCCTTGACAAAAACTAATTTTTATAGTAATATTTATTAGAATAAATACAATACTTTAAAAGTATTGAAAAAAATATAATTTTTATAAAAAGGGGGTGAGAAAAGATGAAGAGAAAAGGCTTTACATTGATAGAGCTAATGATTGTTGTAGCAATCATTGGAATCTTACTAGCAATGCTTCTTCCCCGCGTAGGCCTTCTAATTGACAGAAGCCGTGAGAAGGCAAGTGGAAAGAACCTTAAAAATATATATGCTGCTATTGTTGAGTATTCAGAGAAAGAGCATGGGAAGTTTGTGTGGCCAAGGGGTGCACAGGCTGATTCACTTGATAATGTAAAAGATGCATTGACCAACCAAAATTATAACCCAGAGGGAAAGTCATTTGACAAAATCCCATATGCCCTTTTAAGAAGGACATTGAATACAAATACGAATCTTAACATTGATAGCGGTGAGATATACAAGGCAAACTCTAGGGTATGGGATAGTGCTAATGACAGCAGAAATAAGGGAGGCTGGATGTATGTTACAATAGGAACATATACAGGCGAGGTGTTTATTAATTGTAGCGAGGATGACACCTTTGGCAACGAATACACAACCTATATGTGCTGGTAAGATAGGGAAAAAGAGATAAAAGGGGGTTTTGTGCCCCCTTTTTTATTTTCTATGAAGAACAAAGGATTTACATTAATTGAGTTAATGGTTGTTATTGCAATTATGGGGACTTTACTAGCAATGCTCCTTCCTAGATTAGGTCTTCTTCTAGACAGGTCTCGTGAAAAGGCAACAGGAAAAAACCTTAAGAACATCTATGCCGCTATTGTTGAGTATTCAGAAAAGGAGTATGGGAAGTTTGCATGGCCAACTAGTGGAGATGAAGCATCAAATGCATTAACAAATCCAGACCTTAACCCAGAGGGAAAGCCATTTGATAAAATCCCCTATGCCCTTTTGAGAAGGACATTGAATACAGGTGGTGGTGGCATTAGCATTGATAACGCTGAGATATTCTCTGCAAACACTAGGGAATGGGATGATACTAACCCTAACAGGAACTATGGAGGATGGATGTATGTTACATTAGGAACATATACAGGTGAGGTGTTTATTAATTGCTCTTATAACGATACCTTTGGCAACCCATATACAACCTATATGTGCTGGTAAGATATGAGAAAAAAAGAGTAAAATTTATTTGTTTTTATCTTTTAGCTTAAAGTATAATAATTACTATGTTTGGAAAGATTTTAATAGCCAATAGGGCAGAAATTGCCTTAAGGATAATTCGCTCTGCAAAGGAGATGGGGATTAAGACAGCAGCCATTTATTCAGATGCAGACGCTACATCATTACACATATCCTTTGCAGATGAGGCAATATGTATTGGTCCAGCCCCTCCATCCGAGAGCTATCTCCTTTCATCAAGAATAATTAGTGCAGCAGAGGTAATTGGTGCAGAAGCTATACATCCAGGATATGGCTTTTTGGCAGAGAATGCAGATTTTGCAGAAGCCTGTCTAAAGCATTCCATTGCCTTTATTGGCCCTTATCCAGCAAGTATAAGGAAGATGGGAGATAAAATAGAGGCAAGAAAAATAGCAAAAAAGGCAGGTGTTCCTATAATCCCTGGCTCAATAAAATCTATAGTTGACTATAAAGAGGGAGAAAAATTGGCAGAGAAGATAGGCTTTCCTATTATGCTTAAAGCTTCTGGTGGAGGAGGAGGAAAGGGAATAAGGATAATAAACAACAAGGATGGATTTGAGGAGGGGTTTAAAATGGCTCAAGTTGAAGCAAAGAATGCCTTTGGCACAGATGAGGTTTATATTGAAAAATTCATAGAAAAGGCAAGGCATATTGAGATTCAAATTCTAATGGATAATTTTGGAAGGGCTATTCATCTTGGCGAAAGGGAATGTTCTATCCAGGTAAAGCATCAAAAATTGATAGAGGAATCTCCATCAGCAATAGTTGACGAAAGGTTAAGAAGGGATTTGGGAAGGGCGGCTATAAAGATTGCAAAGGAGGCAGGATATACAAATATTGGAACGATTGAATTTCTTGTTGATGAGAAAAAGAGGTTCTATTTCCTTGAAATGAACACGAGGATTCAGGTTGAACATCCTGTAACAGAGGCAATTACAGGAATTGATATTGTAAAGGAGCAAATAAGGCTTGCATCAGGAGAGCGTCTTGGCATTACCCAAAGCCAGATTGTAATGTCAGGTCATTCTATGGAATTTAGGATAAACGCCCAGGACACGGAGAATAACTTTGCACCATCCCCTGGAAAGATTACAGGGCTTCATATCCCAGGTGGAATTGGCATAAGGGTTGATACCCATATCTATGCAGATTATGAGATTGTTCCATTTTATGATTCCCTTCTTGCCAAGCTTATTGTTCAAGGAAGGAATAGGGAGGAAGTAATGGTTAGGGCAAAAAGGGCATTGGATGAATTTGTCATTGATGGAATAAAAACAACTATCCCCTTCCATCAAAAAATTCTTAATGACGAGGCATTTAGAGGAGGAGATATACATACCCAATTTGTACATTAAGAACCTTAAGTAGTTACAAAGATTTAAAAACATTTCTATTGGGTGCTGACAAAAAGAAAGAAATAAAATCCTAGACGAAAGACTTAATAACTATATATAATTTAGGTAATGAAAAGAATATTTTTCCTTTTGTTGCTTGTTCCTGCTCTTTCCTTTTGTCCTTTAGAGAATACCCTCTATCTCTCAACCACCTCTGACCCAAAGACATTTAACCTTATTATTTCCAATGAGACATCAAGCTCTGGTGTATTAGCATTTCTCTTTGAAGGCTTAACAGAGAGGGATGGAATAACACTAGAAATTAAACCCTCTCTTGCCAAATCTTGGAAATATAGCCCCGATGGAAAGAGATGGACATTTAATTTAAGGGAGGATGTTAAGTGGTTTGATGGAATGCCATTTACAGCAGACGATGTTGTTTTTACATATAATCGCCTTATCTATAACAAAGATATTCCAACATCAGCGAAAGATGTTTTTACAATAGATGGAAAGAAGCTTATTGTTAAAAAGCTTGGAACATATACGATTGAATTTACCCTTCCAAAGCCATTTGCTCCACTTCTTCATCAACTTGGTTTTCCTATCCTTCCAAAGCATATTTTAAAGAGATATGTTGATTCTAAAACATTTACCTCAGCCTGGGGTGTAAATACAAAGCCAAGAGAGATTATAGGAACAGGACCTTTTATGATGAAGGAATATAAACCAGGTGAGAGGATTACATACATAAGAAACCCAAATTATTGGAAAAGGGATAAAGATGGAAATAGGTTTCCCTATATTGAAAGGATAGTTACATTTATTGTTCCCGATAGAGAGGCTCAGCTTGCCAGCTTCCAGGCAGGTGAAATAGATATTCTTTCTGTAATGGGAAAGGATTTTGCAAATCTTAAGGAGGGAGAAAAGAGCGGGAATTATACCCTATACAATTGTGGCCCTGCATTTGGAACAACATTTGTTGCATTCAATCAAAGCCCTATATATCAAAAAAAGGCTTGGTTTTCTAACCATTCATTTAGAAGGGCAATTGCCCATTGTATAGATAAGAAGACAATTATTAACAATTGTTTATCAGGCCTTGGCTTTCCTCAAGATTCTTCTATGGAGGAAGCGGCCGGTTTCTTTTATAATCCGAATGTTATTAAATATGCATACAACCCAAGAAAGGCAAGGAAAATCCTTGATGAAATAGGTTTTATTGATAGAAACAAGGATGGAATAAGGGAAGATAGAAATGGATGTCCAATAAAATTTATCCTTTTAACAAATGCAGAAAATACCCAGGGAAAGGATATTGGAGCAATCATTACAAAGGATTTAAGAGATATTGGCTTGGGTGTTACCTTTGCTCCCATTGATTTTAACAAACTGGTTGAGATGCTTACATCTTCACATAATTGGGATGCTGTTTTAATTGGCTTCACAGGCGTCATAGAGCCACATTCTGGAAAGAATGTCTGGGAATCTACCGGGCAATTACACCTTTGGAATCCAGAGCCACAAAATGAGAAGGACAAAGAAATTTGGAAGATAAATCTTTCTCCTTGGGAAAAAGAGATAGACAAGATATTTAATAAAGGTTGTCAGGAGCTTGACAACAAAAAGAGAAAGCTATTGTATGACAGGTGGCAATATATTGTTTCTGAAAACCTTCCTTTGCTCTATACCGTAAACCCAGCAAGTTTATATGCTGTAAGAAATAGGCTTTTAAATATCCATCCTACATCTTATGGCGGCGTTTTACATAATCTTCCCGAGGTAAGGATTAAGGAAGAATTATCTCATCCACCTATTAAAAAGAAAAAAAGGTGGAGGTAGAGGTTATTAGCCATACACCAGAGCCAGAGGCTCTTGTAGCAAGGGCAGCATCCCTTTGCTATTCAAAAGAGGACAAAAAGCCAAAAAACCCAAAGCCCCTCATTGATAAGCTGTTAAAAATGGGTCATTTGTCTGTATTCGAGCATATCTCCTTTACATTCTCCATATCTGGCATATCAAGGGCTTGTTCTCATCAGCTTGTCAGACACAGGATTGCCAGCTACTCCCAGCAATCACAAAGGTATGTATTTTTTGATAAAGCAAACTATGTAATCCCAGAGACAATAAAAGACAAAGATAGCTTCTCAAAAAAGATAGAAGATATGGTTAATTTTTACCATAAGCTTGTTGAGGATGGTGTCCCAAAGGAGGATGCAAGGTATATTTTGCCTCAAGCATTTTCAACAAAGCTCATTATGACAATGAATGCAAGGGAGCTTATGCACTTTTTTAGATTAAGGTGTTGCAATAGGGCACAATGGGAAATAAGGGATATGGCAGATAAGATGCTTTGTCTTGTTAAAGATATTGCCCCAAATATATTCCTTAATTCTGGTCCTCCCTGCGTTATAGGCCCCTGCCCAGAGGGCGAGTTTTCCTGTGGAAAACCAAGAAAGACAATCACCCCTTCTAATTGACAATCTATCTATTATAATTTATAATTTATCGCAATGGGTGAATGGATTGGAATAGATAGAAGGGCAAGGAGGGCTTATGGTTTTGAAGAGGTTGCCATTGTCCCGGGGAAAATAACTATTGATCCCGATTATGTTGATACTTCTTGGGAAATAGGAGGGGCTAAATTTCAAATTCCCATAATTGCATCTGCAATGGATGGCGTAATGGATGTTAAAATGGCATCCCTTATGACAAAGCTTGGTGGATTTGGCGTCCTTAATCTTGAAGGAATACAGACAAGATATGAAAATCCAGAAATTGCTATTGAAATGATTGTAAATGCAGACCCTGATAATGCAACAAATATCCTTCAAAAGGTATATGAGGAGCCAATAAAAGAAGAGCTTATTGGAAAAAGAATAGAGGAGATAAAAAAAGAGGGTGGATTTGCCTGTGTTTCATCAATTCCACAGAGGGCAGAAAGGTTTGGATGTCTTTCAAAAGAAGCAGGATGTGATATATTTGTCGTTCAGGCAACTGTAACAACCGTCAAATATATCTCTGGAGAAAAACCATCCTTGGATTTTTCAAAGCTAAAGAGAGAGCTTGATATTCCCATAATTGTTGGAAATTGTGTAGGTTATGATGTAGTCCTTGAGCTTATGGAAACAGGGGTTGATGGAATCCTTGTTGGTGTAGGGCCTGGTGCTGCCTGCACAACAAGGGGTGTGCTTGGTGTAGGCGTTCCCCAGATTACATCAACTATAGATTGTGCTGCTGCCAGGGATTTTTATTACAAAAAAAGTGGCAGGTATGTTCCAATAATCACAGATGGCGGAATGAGAATCGGAGGGGAGATTTGTAAGGCATTTGCCGCAGGTTGTGACGCTGTAATGATTGGCTCTGCCTTTAGTAAGGTTCACGAGGCACCAGGCAAGGGCTATCATTGGGGAATGGCAACACCACATAGAAATCTTCCAAGGGGAACAAGGATAAAAACAGGCATAAGTGGAAGCCTTGAGCAAATCCTTTATGGACCAGCCCATTTAGACGATGGCTCACAAAATCTTATAGGAGCTCTAAAGACAGCAATGGGTATCTGCGGAGCAAGGAATATTAAAGAGATGCAGAATGCAGAGCTTATAATTGCTCCATCTGTTCAAACAGAAGGAAAAATCTTCCAGCAAGCCCAAAGGATTGGAATGGGAAGATGAAGAAAACTCAAAACTTAAAACTCAAAAACTCAAAACTGATGTGAGGGAGACAATTGTTATTCTTGATTTTGGCTCACAATATACCCAGCTCATTGCAAGAAGAATTCGGGAGCTTAAGGTATTTTCAATAATCCTTCCATACAATACGACAGCTGAGCATCTTAAAAAATACAACCTTAAAGGAATAATTCTCTCAGGAGGCCCAGCATCTGTCTATGTTCAGGGTGCACCATCTGCTGATGTTAGAATATTTAACTTAGGCGTTCCTATACTTGGCATTTGTTATGGGATGCAATGGATTGTGCAGGTTTTGGGAGGAAAGGTAAGAAGGGCACAAAAACAAGAATATGGTTCATCTGAGCTTATTGTTGCTGAATTTTATGACCTATTCTGGGGCGTTCCCTCTACAATGGAGGTTTGGATGAGCCATGGAGATATTATAGATGAGCTTCCAGATGGATTTGAGGCAATTGGCCTTACAACAAATTCACCAAATGCTGCTATAAGGAATACAGAAACGAGAATCTACGGGCTTCAATTTCACCCTGAGGTAGCCCATACACCCTGCGGAATTGACATACTTGCCAATTTTTTATATGACAGGGTTTGTGAATGTACACCAAATTGGCTCATTGAAAACTTTATAGAAGAAAAGATAGAGGATATAAAAAACACAGTAGATGGAGGAAGGGCAATTTGTGGCCTTTCTGGAGGTGTTGATTCTTCAACAGCCGCTATTCTTACCCATAGGGCAATTTCTGAAAATCTAACCTGTATCTTTGTGAACAACGGGCTTTTAAGAAAAGGTGAAGAAGAAAGAATAATAAATGTATTTCAAAAAAATTTCAATATCCCCCTTGTCTATGTTGATGCAAGAAGCGAATTCTTAAAAGTTCTTTCTGGTGTAGTTGACCCTGAAGAAAAGAGGAGAAGAATTGGTCATAAATTTATAGAGGTATTTGAAAGGGAGGCTCGTAAGATTGAGGGCGTTTCCTATCTTGTTCAGGGAACTTTATATCCAGATGTAATTGAAAGCACAAGTGTAAAGGGACCATCAGCAACAATAAAGACACATCATAATGTTGGCGGTCTTCCTCTGGATATGAACCTTAAGCTTATTGAGCCATTTAGGGAGTTATTTAAGGATGAGGTAAGAGAAATTGCGGCATCATTAGGACTTCCAGATGAGATAGTATGGAGACAGCCATTTCCAGGGCCTGGTCTTGCTATTAGGATAATTGGCGAGATTACAGAGAAAAACATAGAAATATTACAAGAGGCAGATAGTATAGTCTATGATGAAATAGAGAAAAATGGGCTATACAATAAGATATGGCAGTCATTTGCTGTTTTGCTTCCTGTAAAGACTGTAGGTGTAATGGGCGATGAGAGGACATACGAGAATGTCGTTGCTATAAGGGCTGTTGTTTCTTCTGACGGTATGACAGCAGATTGGGCAGAGATTCCTTATGAAATTTTAGGAAGAATGGCTACACGGATTGTAAATGAGGTCTCTTCTGTAAACAGGGTTGTCTACGATATTACCTCAAAACCACCTGGAACAATTGAGTGGGAATAAACATTGAATTTTAGATTTAAGACCAGAAATATACTAACAGACATTCCGTAAAAATTTAGCAAATTTTAATGTAAGTACTTGCAAATCAATAGTTACAAATTTTCTGTCTTATGAATGTAAGTCTTTTATTTTCAAAGGCTTACAAAAAATTACGGAACCTCTGCTATTATAGACCCTTTAGATCATTATTTTATTGCCTTAAGGGGTATTGCTACTGCCTTGTATTTTTTAAAATTCCAGGATATAGCTGTTTTGCATGGTTTTAACTTTGCAGGCTTTTTAGCAATTTTATCTTGCCTTTGATAAGGTTTGGGTGCAATTTTAATGCCTGTGTCTTTGCTTTGTTCCTTTTCTTTAGTCTTATCCCTTTTTATATATGTATTCTTTGTATCAAGGATTACCCCTCCTATGAGAAAATATTGTTGTGTCCATGTTCCGCTATGCATCTCCCTGACCATCTCTTTTATAGATGGCGTCTTTGATGGTGTATCAATGGGTTTTATTGAGTAATCTGACAGGGCTAAATTATTAAGATAGCCTCTATCTTTGAGCCACCTTGCAATAGCTACAAATTTTGCTATTCTAATTAACTCTTTATAAATAGGCAACTCCTTAGCAAATTCTATATAATTTTCTTCAAAAAAAGAGGCAAATTCTTTTGGGGCTAAATACCTACTTTCACTCTCTACACCCATTATGATTTTATCAAATATAATGCTATTTCCATCTTCAAAAAGATTGACTTCTTTTGGCTTAAACCAAATCCTTCCATAATATCCGGTTCTAAAATTTTCATTGTTGACCTCAAGCTCTACAAGGGTTTTAAATCCAGAAAGAGAGGATGTAACTGTCTCGTTGGTTATAGGGTCTTTTCCAAAGCTTAAAGCCTTCAGGGTTCTATCTGTCTCAAATAGCCTTTGTCCAAGGTGGGTATTATTTATTTCGCTTGGTATATATCGCACCTTTTGATAAGTATTACAAGGCTCAATGCTTACACCTGGGTTTTCTTCCCCTTCTATAATCTTCATTATCATAATCAAATCATCCATATCCATAGGAGGAAGGGACGGGTCGCTTTTGGTTGTATCAGAAAGGATAATTGGCCAGCCCAAATTGCTATCCCACATTGCTCCATCTATATCATTAAGCTTTGCAAATTCCCTATATGCCTCTTGAAGACGCAAGCGAGGAAGCTCTTGCTTTGCTTTTTCTATATTCAAAGATGCAGGATATTCGTTGATAAATTTTTCATAAGATTCTAATCTATCCTCTTTTTTGGTAATTTCCCATTCAAGAGAAGATGCTTTTTTAATGGCTATATTAGCAAATCTGCCTTTTGGAAATTCCTTAAGATAATTTTTATAGCTATCTAAGGTATTAGCTTGTAAGGTTTTTATCCAGTATTTAACCTCCCTTTTATAAAAGCTTATTGGAAATTTATGATAAAAGGATTTATACGCTGAGATACTATTTGTCTGGCAGGCTTTATTAAAGGCTTTAGATTCTATTTTTTTAAAAACTATAATTCCAGATAGAATTACAAAAGCAATCAATAGTAATACAAGCTTCTTCATTCCTCCCTTAGTGCATCAGAAAGGCTAATCTTTGAAGCAAAAAGAGCTGGGTATATAGAAAAGAGAATAGAAAGAACAAAGGAAGATATGGAAATCCAAAAAACAGAATGTGTAGAAATGGTAAAGGGAAGGGAGGAGATATAATAAACATCCCCTGGAAGCTTAATAAGAGAGGGTATAAAATGTCTAAGCAAAAGCCCAAAAATTATTCCTCTGGTCGTTCCTAAAAAACCAATTATGCCTTTTGGGGTTTTATATTCCAATGTCTTTTGTTTGTTAAAGTGATTGTTTATTATAACTATCAAACCTATTTCTTGCAAGGATTTCTTCATAATGTAAATACCGTTAAAGATGTTTTAAAATCCGCAAAGGATTTTATCTAAAAGATTGGGTGAATAAAAGTGCCAAGTGTTTTTACCCACCAGGTTTTAAACTTGCCTTTTTGATTAATGACGATATATAATGGGGTTTATGAAAAAGAAAAACAGAAGGCTAAAGGATAAAAAAGGTTTTTGGATAATTATTTTAGGCAATCTCTTACTAATTTTTGGGTTTTTTCTTTATAAAAGCATTTCCTTCTCTACCTGGAAGGTCTTTTTTCTTATCTTTTTAGTAAGCAGCTTTGTCTTTCTCAATGTGCAATTGCTTAATTTAAACAAAGACATTCCAAAAAGCATAAGCTTTCTTATTCTTTTTCTCTTAACCTCCCTTTGTATCGCTATTTATTCATGGCTTTCCATAATTCAATACAATGGATTTCTTACCGGACATTATGATTTAGCCAGATTTGATCAGGCTATCTGGAATATTCTTCAGGGAAGAATCATTAGTAAAACCCTTCATAGTGAGGAGTATATAATTGGCCAAGACATCTTAAGCTATCACTTCTCACCCACACTTCTTATCCTTGTCCCATTCTATTATCTCTGGCAAGACCCAAGGATGCTTCTTTTCCTACAAAGCCTATTCCTTGGATTGGGAGCAATCCCTGTATTTCTCATTGCAAAGGATAAGCTAAAACACAATCTATTAAGCCTGTCATTCTCATTTGCCTATCTTTTCCATCCATTCTTATCAAGGGTAGCTCTCTTTGAATTCCATGAAATCTGCCTTGCCCCATTTTTCCTTCTCTTTACTTTCTATTTTCTTCAAAAAAGAAAATGGGTTTTTTATTTTATCTTTCTCCTTTTCTCTTTGATGATAAAAGAGGATGTTTCTTTAATAATTACAGCATTAGGAATTTATTCTTTCTTTAAGATAAACAAAAAGATTGGCATTATTACATTTATTATTGGAATCCTTTGGGCATACTCTATTGTTTCTATTGTAATTCCATATTTTAAAAAGATAACAGAAATAGAAACATCCACGGAAACATATAAATATTTTGGAAGATTAGGCTTGGGAGAAAGCCCAGGCGAGATTATAAAAAACCTTATTTTAAAACCACAAAATACCCTAAAAATCCTTTTTTCTCCCTTTAATGAAAAGCTTACTACAATTATCCTTTTTATCCTTCCTTGTTGCTTTCTTTCCATATTAAGCTTTGAGATACTTATTGCCCTTCCTGAGATAGCCCTTCATTTTATGGCTGGATGGGATGCCCAATACCTTCTTTTTTTTCAATACTCTGCCCCAATTTTCCCTTGGGCTATAGTTTCTGCTATTTATGGATGTAGCCTAATTAAAAGATTAAACCCAATCATCTTAAGCCTTTTAATATTAAGCACATCCCTTATTGCAAATTACTATTTTGGTATGGAGGCTTTTAATCCATCATTTTCTCTCTATGGTGCTAAAGATAAAACCTTACTTTCCATCCCATATAAGAATCTTGGGAGGTATTACCAATTAAAAAGGGAGAGGGCTTTGTTTAAAACCCTAACATCCATAATTCCAAAGGATATCTCACTTTCTGTTCAGGATAACCTTGTCGCCCATTTTTCTCAAAGAAGAGCTCCTTTATATTATTTTCCTGATTATAAGAATGCAAAGTATGTTATCTTGAACACATATTGTACTGACATTTGGGTAGCTTTATGGGGAGGCGTTCCTAATGCGGAAAAGATTTTGAAAGACAATAGATTTCAATTATTATTCAGGAATAATGTAACAGGCGGTACAGGAATATTTCTTTTTGCCAAAAAGGAAGGAAAAGACGGGATAATCAGGGATGCAGAAAGATTGGTAAAGGAAAATCCAAACAAAACCTATACCCATTTTATCCTTGGTTCAATCTATTTTCATACAAATAACCATAAAGAAGCAGAAAATGAATTTGAAATCGCTCTTGGTATTGATAAAGAAAATCCCTTTGCCAAAGAAATGCTTGAACAATGCAAAAAATTTGTTGTTGACAAAAAGCTATCACAATAAGTTTTTGAATACTGGAACTTACCCATAAGTTTGTAGAAACAAATCCTGCCCAGGTTTTTAACACTTTATTTGTATGTGTTTAGCTCAAATTTTAAACCTAAAGCACGAACTAAAAATGTCCAATTTCCAAATCCAAATGTCCAATCAATATGGAATTTGTCATTGGGATTTGGTCATTGGGATTTTGTTTGTCATTGGGCATTGGGATTTTAAATTGTTCAAACTGATAAAAACAGCTAAACATATACCAATTTTAAAAAAGAGACCCTAATTTTCCCAAAAATCCTTTCTTTAGCTAAAAAGATATGGGTAAGTTTCAAACCAAAACTTGACAAATTCTTGGGGTTGAGGTATAATAAAAGGTAGATATTCTATGTCAAATGAAGAATAAACGATACCGCTTTCCGCTTTTCAATTTTCATTGAATTATACAATAATAAGAAACAGGAGAAGGAGAAGTTGAGGTTATTACAAAAAACTTTACTGAATTGTAAAGAAAAAACTGTAAAACTTTAGTTAGAATGTTACAATGCAGTAGTACTGGGAGGGTAAAATATGCTCCGATTCTTAACCGCGGGTGAGTCGCATGGATCGTCTTTAACTGCAATCCTTGAAGGGCTTCCCGCTGGTCTTTTTATAGATAAAGATGAGATAAATAAGCAATTAGTAAAGAGACAGATGGGTTATGGAAGGGGAGGAAGGATGGAGATTGAAAGGGATGAGGTAGAGATTACATCTGGGGTAAGGAAGGGATATACATTAGGAAGTCCATTATGTATGAATATAAAGAATAAAGATTGGGAGAATTGGAAGAATAAATGGGATAAAGTAGAACCCATCCTTTGTCCAAGACCAGGCCATGCTGACCTTTCTGGGATAATAAAATATGGCCATTCTGATATAAGGGATGTTCTGGAAAGGGCATCTGCGAGGGAGATAGCGGCAAGGTGTGCAGTTGGATGTATATGCAAAATCCTGCTTTCCCTCTTTGGGATTGAGATATTAGGGTATGTGATTGGAATTGGAAGAATAAGGACAAAGGAAACACCCAACTCTTTTTTTGAGATAAAAGACTCCCAATTATTTTGTGCTGACATTGAAAAAGAAAGGCTAATGATAAAGGAAATAGACAAGGCATTTGAAAATGGAGATTCCCTCGGCGGAATATTTGAGATAGTCGCAACAGGCGTTCCTGTTGGTTTGGGCTCATATGTCCATTGGGATAGAAGACTGGATGGTCTTCTTGCCTTTGCATTGATGAGCATTCCTGGGATAAAAGGGGTCGAGATTGGTCTTGGTTTTGAGGCAGCAAAAAAATTTGGTTCAAAGATGCATGATGAAATCTTTTACAAAAATGGATTTTATAGAAAGACGAATAATGCAGGTGGAATTGAAGGAGGAGTAAGCAATGGAGAACCCATTATTATAAGGTGTGCAATGAAACCCATTCCAACCTTAAAGAAACCCCTCTCCTCAGTAAATATAGAGACAAAGAAGGAGTCTTTTGCAGCGGTGGAAAGATCTGATGTCTGCGCAGTTCCTGCTGCATCGTTTATTGGAGAAGGAATGGCAGCATTCATTATTGCCAATGCCTTTCTTGAAAGATATGGCTCTGATAATATAGAGCAGATTAAAAAGAGGTTTTTATAAAGGTTGAGAAAATAAGTTGATTACCTGTTAGGATAGTTGTTGTAAAGAGATGAAAAAAGTATTATTTTTTGGAATATTCCTTATTATTGTAGGTCTTCTCTTAGGAGACCTTAATTTTCTCTCCTTGAATAATACCTATGGAAAATCTCTTTCCTTTCTCTCTCCCTCCATAAAAAATCTCGCCTTGCTAAAGGAATATCAATTTGAAGAGATAGAGAAAAAGCCATTTATCATTATAGTTTTTATTATCTTCCCTCTACTATTTTTCCTACTTTTTATAAAGAACAAAGAGATTAAACTTAAGATAAACAGATGGTTTATCCAATGGCTTTCCTTTGTCATTACAAGACTTGGGGTAATAAGGGTTTCTGGGATATGTCCTGTAGATAGAACAAGCCTTGGTGTTCTTCCCTTTCTTAATTGTTCTAGCTGTGAGATGGCTGTGGGTGCTTGTCCCATTGGTTCACTCCAGCTATTTTTTGTCCAAAAAAAACCGCCATCTTTTATATTAGGGATGCTCATCCTTCTTTCCCTTTCCCTCGGAAGGTTCCTTTGTGGCTGGCTATGCCCATTTGGAACAATTAGTGATATATTGAATAAGATAAGAAGACCAAAGATTAAAATTCCCCAATTTCTTATTTATGGCAAATATCTTTCTCTTATTCTTGTTATTTTAGCATTTTTTATCCCCTTTACATTCTGTTCATGGCTTTGCCCATCTGGGTTGTTATATGGGCTCCTTCCATACTATCTTACAACAGGAAAATCAGCTTTTTGTCTAAATCCCTTTGTTCTATATCATATCATTCTGGGTCTTGTTTTCCTATGTTTGTTTATCCTCATCTCAGGAAGGCTGTTTTGTCGAATTCTCTGTCCTCTGGGAGGTATATTAGGGCTTTTTAATAAGGTTTCTTTAGTTAGAATTGTCCATAATAAAGAACTTTGTAAATCCTGTGGAATCTGTCTTAAAGAATGTCCAATGGGGGTAGATTTGGGAAAAGGAGATTTTGCTAATCTTTCCAATTGCATTATGTGTTCAAAATGTATTAAACTATGTCAACAAAAGGCAAGGAGGTGGTCTTATGAAGGAAAGGTCGTTTGATAAGATAAAGAGAGAGGCTCTTTTGGGGTTCCTTAAGAGAAAGGCAATGAAGCCATTGGAGATGGCAAGGTATGCTTATAAAAATACCTTATTTTATAAAAATCTTTATAAAGAAATGCCGTCTGATTTTAAAAGTCTTCCCTTGGTAAGGAAAGAGATGGTTAAGGAAGCATCGCCTTATGACCTATTAAGCAAAGTCCTTAAAAATAAGGTAATGTGGTATGGTGAGACAACAGGCTCAATGGGTTCACCAACGCCTTCATTTTATACAGAAAAAGAATTTGCTGGGGCTTATCTTCTTTCTTTGATCTCCCCATACAATAAAGTACTTAAGGATATTTTAAAAGAAAATAGAACCGCAATCAATGGTTTAACCCTTGAATTTACCATTGCCGGGGCAAGCTTTGCCGATCTTTTAGTAAAGAATGGTGCCCTGGTTGCAAATGTTGGAGCAAGGTCAACAATTGGTCCTCCAGAACGTATTGCCAGGGCAATTGTAAGGCTTAAACCATCCATTATCGCTGGAACACCCATAGACTTTCTTTCCTGGATGTGGATTGTAAAAGAAGATTACCCTCACGAATATGAAGATGTCTTAAAAAAACTTAAGCTTCTCTTATCTACTGCAGAACTTTGCTCAAATTCCCGTGTTTCAAGGATACAAGAGCATTTTGGGATTATCCATATCAATACTTATGCTACAGTTGAGGGATTTTTTACCCTAACCTGCCCTTGTTCCAAAAAGCATATTTTACCTGCATATTATGTTGAGCTCTTTGATGAGAACCTCAAATATATTGGAGAAACAGGAAAAGGAAGGCTCGTTATAACAAACCTTGTAAAGAGGTCAACGCCATTTGTAAGGTATTTATTGGATGACCTTGTAACCATAAGAGAAACAAAACCCTGTAGTTTTGGCTTTTCAAAGAATATCATCCCTCACGGAAGATATGAGCTTAGCCTAAAGGCCAAAGATGAGATTTATAATATAGGAGATATTGAAGAAATGCTCTTTAACTATGGACTATTTGGCGATTATTCCCTTAATATATTTGATGACCACATTGATGTAGAGATAGAGGAATATGGGAATTATAAAATAGATGGGATAGGAAATGAGCTTTTTGCCATTTTTTCTATTCCTTGTTTAATAAAGATGGTTCCATTTGGAAGCCTTACACCCTATAGGGAGATAAGAAAAACAAAACCAATCCTTAAGGTAATGGACAAAAGGTCTACTGCATCCCAAATCATCCCAGAGATTTTATAACCATCAATCCCCTTCAGTAATTTATGAAGTGATTTAGATATCGATCTGTAATTGGGTGATGAACTTATTGTTATCTATACTTATTACCTTCTTCGGCGTGAATCTTATAATTAACTAAACTTTGGCAAATTTGTAAACTTCTCTTGAAAAACTTAAAGCTAAAAACTAAAAATGCAAAACTACAACTTAAAATTTAAAACCAAAGACTATAACAAAGACTATAATCTTAAGGTAAA